>NZ_WMBF01000038.1:0-24447 GCF_019400875.1 Streptomyces anatolicus
GTTGTTCCATGGGGGGTGTGCTCTCACATTCCGGCGTGACGCGGATCACGTGAGCCACGGATGGCGATGCTAAGGCCACAGGACGTGATCCGACAGGGGTTGATGTTGCTTCCGTTGTCTGCTCAACGTCACGGGGGCCCGCACGACGCGCCCCAACTCCCCGTTTTCTTCCGGGAGGCATTGCTGGCCTCGGAGTCCGGGGGATAGCTTCACCCCTGCACCCCGTCATGTACCTGCCCGAGCACCAGCTGTGTTCGGGCAGTTCCGTATCCGGATGATGTGGAGATCCCATGGCTCATCTGCCTTCCAGACGCCGTACGGCGCTGACCGTGCCGCTCGGTATCGCGCTCGCCGCCTCGGTCGGCTTCGCACCCGGCGCCGCCACCGCGGCCCCGGACGAGTCACCGGCCCCGGCCTCGGTGGCCTCGGCCGCGAAGGACGCCCCCGTCTTCGCGTACGTCGTCAACACCCGCGCGGACCACAGGACGATCGCGTACGTGAAGAAGGCGATAGCCAAGGCAGGCGGGTCCGTCGTCGTCGCGCACGACAAGATAGGCGTCATCGTCGTGCACTCGTCGGACCCGCGGTTCGCCGAGCGAATACGCGAGGTGCGCGGCGTGCGGTCCGCGGGCGCGACCCACACCGCCCCGCTGCGGGCGGCGGGCACCACGGACGACGGCAAGGCGAAGCTGCTGTCCGAGGCCGACGCCAAGTCCCTGAAGCGGAGCGCCGCCCCGGGCGCCGAGCCGATGGAGGCGGACCAGTGGGATCTGCGGGCGATCGGCGCCGACAAGGCGGCGAAGATCAACCCCGGCAGCAAGAAGGTCACCGTCGCCGTGATCGACACCGGCGTCGACGACACCCACCCCGATCTGGCCCCGAACTTCTCGGCGTCGCAGTCCGCGAGCTGTGTCGGCGGCAAGGCGGACACCTCGCCCGGCGCCTGGCGCCCGGCGAACAAGGACCACTACCACGGCACGCACGTGGCCGGTGAGATAGGCGCGGCCCGCAACGGCGTCGGCGTCGCGGGTGTGGCGCCCGGCGTGAAGATAGCGGGCATCAAGGTCGCCGACCCGGTCGACGAGCTGTTCTACCCGGAGAACGTGGTCTGCGCCTTCGTGTTCGCCGCCGAGCACAGCGTCGAGATCACCAACAACAGCTACTACGTGGACCCGTGGCTGTACAACTGCAAGGACGACCCGGACCAGAAGGCGATCCTCGACGCGGTCAACCGCGCCCAGCTGTACGCCCAGCGCAAGGGCATCCTCAACGTCGCCTCCGCGGGCAACTCCAACCACGACCTGGACTCCGACGCGATCGTCGACAAGACGAGCCCGGACGACTCCACTCCGGTGACCCGCACCATCGACCCGCACGAGTGCCTGGACGTGCCCACGCAGTTGCCGGGCGTCGTCACCACCAGCGCGACGGGCGTGAAGAACCTCAAGTCGTCGTACTCCACCTACGGCAAGGGCGTCGTCGACGTCACGGCGCCGGGCGGCGACAGGTACCAACTGCCGACCGACACCCCGTCGAAGAACGGCAACATCCTCTCCACCATGCCGAACGGCGAGTACGGCTGGCTGCGCGGTACGTCGATGGCCGCGCCGCACGCCGCGGGCGTCGCCGCGCTGCTGAAGTCCACGCACCCCAAGGCGGGCCCCGCCGAGCTGCAGCGCCTCCTGAAGGCGCAGGCCGACCGCATGGAGTGCCCGGCCCAGCCGTACGACCCGGATGGCGACGGTGATGTCGACGCGATCTGCGAGAGCGGCGGCAAGGGCCAGAACGGTTTCTACGGCAGCGGGCTCGTCGACGCGCTCGACGCCGTGAAGAAGAAGTGACGGGGGTTCGGACATGACCAGGTTCCACAGCAGCAGGACCCGGACGACCCGCCTCTCGGCCTCGCGCCGCGCGCTGGCCCTTCCGCTGGGGGTGGCGGTTGTCTCCGCCGTCGCCTTCCTGCCGGGCTCGGCGTCGGCGCGGCCCGCCTCGATACCGGACGCGCCGGCTTCGGCGTCCGTTCCCTCCGCGTCCGCCGCCTCCTCCGCGGACGCCGTGTCGATGAGTTACGTGGTGAACGTACGCCCCGGCAAGGGGAGTTCGGCCCGCGTCAAGAAGGCCATCGACAAGGCCGGCGGTGACGTCGTCATCGCGTACGACAAGATCGGCGTCATCGTCGTCCACTCGGCGAACCCGGACTTCGCCAAGACGATCCGTCAGGTGAAGGGCGTCGACTCGGCGGGCGCGACCCGGACGGCCCCGCTGTCCGCGCAGTCCGACCACGCCCTCGGCGCCGAGCGCACGCTCACCGCCGAGGAGGCGAAGGCCGCCGCGGGGAAGGCCGCGGCGGGCCAGGACGAGCTGGAGCCGCTTCAGTGGGACCTGCCCGCCATGAAGGCGGACAAGGCACACGAGATCTCGCTCGGCAGCCGCAAGGTCACGGTCGCCGTGCTCGACTCCGGGGTCGACGACACGCACCCCGACATAGCGCCCAACTTCGACCGCCGGGCGTCCGCGAGCTGCCTGAACGGCGTGCCCGTGCAGAAGGACAACGCGTGGCGTCCGGTGGCCGAGGAGAGCGACCACGGCATGCACGTGGCGGGCTCGATAGCCGCCGCGAAGAACGGCACCGGCGTCACGGGCGTCGCGCCGGGTGTGAAGGTGGCGAGTCTGAAGGTGGCGGAGCCCGCGACCGGTCTGTACTACACGGAGGCCGTGGTCTGCGGCTTCGTATGGGCGGCCGACCACGGCGTCGATGTCACGAACAACAGCTATTACACGGACCCGTGGCTCTTCAACTGCACGACGGACGACGACCAGAAGGCGCTGGTCGACGCGGTGGGCCGGGCGGCGAGGTACGCGGAGCGCAAGGGCGCGGTGAACGTCGCCGCCGCGGGCAACGCGAAGACCGACCTCGCCCAGGAGGAGATCGTCGACAAGACGAGCCCCAACGACACCACTCCGGTGACCCGCACCATCAAGACCAAGGAGTGCTTCGACCTGCCGTCGCAGCTTCCGGGTGTCGTGACGGTGTCCGCGACCGGCGCCAAGAACATCAAGGCGTCGTACTCGAACTACGGCAAGGGCGTCATCGACATCACCGCCCCGGGCGGCGACGCCACGCGCTACCAGGCGCCGAACCCGCCGGCGGTCGACGGCAGGATCCTCTCCACGCTGCCGGGCGGCAAGTTCGGCTACAAGGGCGGCACGTCGATGGCGTCCCCGCACGCGGCGGGCGTGGCCGCGCTCCTGAAGTCCACGCACCCGCACGCGTCGCCGGAGCGGATCAAGGCGCTCCTGTACCGCCAGGCGGACGCGATGGCGTGCACGGATCCGTACGACTACGACGCCGACGGCAAGGTCGACGCGGTCTGCGAGGGCGGCAAGAACAAGAACGGCTTCTACGGCGTGGGCATGGCCGACGCGTTGGACGCCGTGCGGAAGTAGCGTGACCGTGTGACGAGTTGGGGCCGGGCGGCTCGGGGCCGCCCGGCCCTTTCGCGTCGGTCCGCGAGAGGATCTTGTGGGTGGACGGAGCGGGCGTCGGCGCCGCGCGTGCCCAGGAAGCCGCTGCCGCCCTCCGAGTGCGAGATCCCGCGGCGCGCCTACCGCGGCTGCGGCGGGCACGGGAGTCTGAACGCGGGGCCTTTGAGGTGGGGCCGGTCGGAAGGGGATTGCCCCACTTGTCTCTCAGGAGTTGCTTGTCGCGGTCGTACCCGGTGACGATTTTGTGGTGAGTTCCATACGACCGTCCGTCGAGCCCGGGGGCGACGCGACGACCGGCGTACCGGCCACCACCGCCACTACCGCCGTCTCCGTCGTGCCGAGTGCGCCGCGCCGCCGCCCTTCCGCGGGGCGGGCCGTGGCCGTGCTCGTCCTGGTGGCCGTCGCCGCGCTGATCCCGCTCCTCGGGCCCTCGGTCACCCTGCGCGGCACCGGCGAGGCGCGGGCGCCGGGCACGGGTGGCGTCACGTTCCTGCGGGCGGTCGTCCTCGCCGCCCTGTGCGTGCAGTTGGGCGAGGTGTTCGTGGCGCGGCTCGCCCGTCGTGTCCCGGGGGCGCCGCTGGACAGGGCGCCGCGCGGCTGGGGCGCGTACGCGGCGTGGGCGGGGTGTGCCGCGGCGCTCGGGCTCGCCGTGGTCGTGGCGAACGGCAACGTCGTCCCGCAGCAGCTCGCGGACCTGGACATCGGGCGGCTGCACGGTTCCCGGGACGGCAGGCTCGCCCTTGTGGAGGTCAACGCCTTCCTCGTGGCAGCGGTGTGCGCCCGCTCGCGGCGCCCCTCGGCGGCGGCGCTCCCCCTGGCGGCGGTGATCGTCGCCGAGGCGCTGCGGGCCCACCCCCCGACGGAGGACTCCGCGCTGACCGGCAGCGGTCTCACCCTCGTGCACCTGACGTGCGGGGCGCTCTGGGCGGGCGGGCTCCTGTACGTCCTGCGGATACTGCGCCGGTGGCGGATAACCGCTCCGGAGGAGAGCGTCGCCGTTCTCGGGCTCTACGCGCGCGTGGCGGCCGTTCTGTTCGCGGCGATCACCGTGACCGGCATCTTCAGCACGCTGCGCAGGATGCCGCCGGGCACGGTCGTGGACCAGCTCACCGAGACGGCGTACGGCCGTACGCTGCTCGCCAAGCTGCTGCTCGTGGCCGTCGCCGCCGTGCTCGCGCTGCTGGCCCGCCGACGACTGCGCGGTACGGGCGACCGCCTTTGCGCCTACGCTCCCGCGCGCGGGGAGGTGGCCGCGCTGGGCGCCGCCGTGGCCCTGTCGGCGCTGCTGACCGCAGTGCCGGTGCCGATCCGCTGGTGACTCGCCCGCAGGAGCGCGCCGGCCAGCAGGTACTGGGCCGCGATATACGTGAGCATGATCGCGAAGTCGGGCCGGGGAAGCTGCGGCCACTCGGCGACCCCGGTGGCGATGAGCGTGTCCGACAGCAGGAAGAGCGCCCCTCCGGCGGCCGCCGTGAGCCCCAGCGCGGTGGCGCGGAACGCCATGGCGGTGAGCAGCACGCTGTAGCCCGCGACGGGACCCCGCATGTCGGCGGGCAGGTCGGGCCAGAGCAGCGCCACGGTGACGACGAGCGCGAGGGCGTACGCGGCCACGAGCGCCGCGCCCCGCGCGCGGGACCACTTGGCCTCGCCGTACCGCTGGAAGAGCACGAGGTAGCAGACGTGCCCGGCCGCGAAGGAGCCCATTCCGGCGAGGAAGGCGGGCTCGGCGTCGAAGAGCAGGAGCGTGTCGCCGCCCCAGCCGAAGAGGAGGGCGACGATCAGCAGTCGCGGGCCCCGCCGCACGGCGACGTGCGCCGCGAGGAGCGGCATGAGCAGCGGCTTGAACACGGCGTGGCCGGGGTCGAAGTCCGCGAGGAGCACCACGAGGTCCCCGAGTGCGGCGAGGGCGAAGGCGCCGAGGAGCAGCCGGGGCGCCGGGCGCGCCGTCACGCCGCCGGCTCCGCGACCGATGGCTCGGGTGCGGCCGCGGCGGGCCGCGCGGTGGGCGTGGCGGACCCGGCGGGCGTGGCGGACCCGGCTGGCGCGGGCGCCTTTGGCGTCTCCGGCGTCTCCGGCGTCCTGGAAGCCTTCGGTTGCCATCCGGGCCCGCCGAAGACCCGTCCGGCCCGCTCGCGCCAACTGGTGGCCGCCCTCAGGTCCTTGGCGATGGCGGCGTACTCATGCGTGGCGACGCGCAGGGGGTTGTACGTGTTGATGTTCTTCGTCAGGCCGTACACGGGGCGCTCGGTCTCGGCGACCCAGGAGCCGAACATCCGGTCCCAGATGATGAGGATGCCGCCGAAGTTCCGGTCCAGGTAGCCGCCCTGGGAGGCGTGGTGGACGCGGTGGTGCGAGGGCGTGTTCAGGACGTACTCGAAGGGGTGGGGGAGCTTGCCGACGCGTTCGGTGTGGATCCAGAACTGGTAGACCAGGTTGGCCGAGGAGCAGAAGGCGAGCGCCGCGGGGTGGACGCCGCAGGCGATGAGCGGCAGGTAGAACGGCCACACCGTCAGGCTCGTCCAGGGCTGGCGCAGGGCCGTGGTGAGGTTGAACTTGCGGCTGGAGTGGTGCACGACGTGGCAGGCCCACAGGATGCGGATGACGTGGTGGCCCCGGTGCGACCAGTAGTAGAAGAAGTCCTGCGCGAGGAGCATCAGCGGGATCGTCCACCACAGGACGGGCACGCGCAGGGGCGTGAGCGCGTAGACGCCCGAGTAGATCGCGACGATCGGGATCTTCCACAGGAAGTCGAAGGCGAGGCTGCCGAGGCCCATGGTGACGCTGGTGGCGGCGTCCTTGGTCTCGTACCCCGCGGCGTCGTCATCGGGATGGATCCGGTGGCTCACGATCTCGACGACGGTGAGCAGCACGAAGGCCGGTATGGACCACAGCACGACATCGGGCAGGTTCGGGGACATGCGTGCACGGTAGAACGGCTCTTCGCCCACGACTAGGGGTTGTTACCGACAAGTATTACCGACGGTACGGGAGGAGTTGTTGGTGATCCTCACCAAAGCCGGGGTGACCACGAAGCCGGGGTGGACCACAAAGCCGGGGCGGCCCACCGAGCAGCGCGTCACCAGACCCGTACCGACCCTCCCGGCGCGAAGACCGGGCTCGTGGCGCCGGCCGGAACCTCCTTGAGGGGTTCGTCCAGTTCCTGGACCGTGGGTCCCACGCGCGCGGCGACGCGTGCAAGCCGCTCCAGGTCGAAGCCGTAGACGCGGGCGGCGTTGCCGCCGACCATCGCCGCGATCTCCTCCCTCGGCAGGCCCGCGTAGCTGAGGCGCAGGCCCTCGCGCGAGTGCGGGTAAGTGCCCTCGTCGTGGGGGTAGTCGCTGCCCCACATGATCTTGTCGAGGCCGATGCGGCCGCGCAGGGCCGCCTCGTGCGGGCGCATGAAGCTGGCGCCGACGAAGCAGTTCTCGCGCCACACCTCGGAGGGGCCCTTGCCCATCGCCTCGGCGAGGCCCGCGCCGAACTTCGACTCGGCCGTGTCGGCCGCGCCCGCCCTCGTCGCCGCCGCGACCAGGCGCGCGTGGTAGTAGTCCAGCATGTCCAGGACGCCCGGGATCCAGCCGGAGCCCTGCTCGGTGAGGACGAGCCGCAGCCCCGGGTGGCGGCGGAAGGCGCCGCCGAAGACGAGGTGCCACAGCGCCCGGTGCGAGAACCACGTCGTCTCGACCATGAACACCGCGCGCGCCGCGGGCTCCTCCCCCAGCGGTGGCGACGCCGAGCCCGCGTGATGGTTGACCGGCACGCCCAGTTCGGCGCAGACCGCCCAGATCGGGTCGTACACCGAGGAGTACAGCTCCGGCAGGCCCGAGCCCGGCGGGGTGCCCGGCAGCATGAGCCCGCCCGTGAGGCCCGCCTCGACCGACCGGCGGATCTCCTCGACGGCGCGGTCGACGTCGTTCAGGAGGATCTGGAAGACGCCCGCCCTGCGGCCGGGCGCCGCGGCGCAGAAGTCCGCGAGCCAGCGGTTGTGGGCGCGCAGGCCCGCCCAGCGCAGCTCGAACTCCTCGCGGGTCGGGGCCGGGGCCATCAGCGAGGCCGAGGGGAAGAACGGCGGGATGGTGTTCGGGAAGACGACCTCGGCGACGATGCCGTCCTCTTCGAGTTCGGCGAGGCGGCGGTCGGAGTTCCAGTTGCGGTCGGCGGTGTCCGCGAGCAGGTCCTCGTACGGATTGACGTACGTGGCCGCCCAGGCGTCGAACGCCTCGTGGTGGCGGGAGTCCAGGTAGGGCCGGTAGTCCAGGAGGTCGGCGCCCGCGTGGCAGTCGGCCGAGATGACGGTGTAGCGGTCCTCGCTCATGAGGTCACCCCCAGTGCCGGGAAGTCGTGGTCGGTCAGCCAGTGGCGGCCCACCTCGCGCGAGCGCGCCCAGGAGGCCTCCACCGCCGACTGGTCGCCGTCCTGGCCCAGTTCGGCCGGGGTGGGGCCGATGCGGCGGGCAAGCGGCGCGAGTGCGGCGGTGTCGAAGCCGAAGACCTCGGCGGCGGCGAGGCCCAGCATGCGCCGGGTCTCCGCCACGGGGATGTCGTGGAACGTTTTCGTCAGCCACGCGCGCGTGTCGGGCCAGGTGCCCTCGGGGTGGGGGAAGTCGCTGCCCCAGAGGATGTTGTCGACGCCGATCTCGTAACGCTGGGCCAGTTCGCGGCGCTTGGTGTTGGTGGCGCAGACGAAGATCTGCCGGTCGAGGTATTCGTGCGGCGGGCGCTTCAGCTCCGCGAACGGGGAGAGCTTCTTGCCGCCGTGCGCGCCCAAATAGAGGCGGTCCATGAACCACAAGAGGTTCGGCAGCCACCAGCAGCCGGACTCCGCGACGCCGAACCTCAGCCCGGGGTGGCGCTCGAAGACGCCGGACCAGAGCAGGAACCACAGCGGCCGCGCGGGCCACCACGTCACTTCGGAGACGTAGATCCCGAGGTGGTCGCCGTACTCGTGGCGGGGAGCGGCCCCGGAGTGCGTGACGACGGGCATGGCGCACTCGGCGGCCGCCGCCCAGACGGGGTCGTAACGCCGGTCGTGGTAGGGCGCCTTGTCGACCCACATGGAGGGGATCATCAGCGCGCCGAGCCCCGACTCCTTGGCGCGGTGGATCTCGGCGACCACCCGGTTCACCTCTCCGGTGACGGGCAACAGGGCGACTCCGCAGTGCCGTTCGGGGTGCTCGGAGACGAAGTCGGCGAGCCAGCGGTTGTGCGCCTGCGCGCCCGCCATGCCCAGCTCCGGGTCCTGGTCGCCGGAGAGGCCGAGCCCCACTCCGAAGGGCGCGGCCGTCCGGCTGTCCACGGCGTCCGCGTCGGGGAAGACGACCTCGGCGGCCACGCCGTCGCCGTCCAGCTCCTTGAGGCGCTGTGCGGTGTCCCAGCCGCCGCGCAGGCCTTCCTCGTGGTCGTGGAACCACTTGGCGGCGAACGCGTCGTTGCGGATGCCGAGCCGGGTCGCCTCCTCACGGCGGGCGTCCCGCTCGCCGAGGAAGCCGTCGAAGGCGCGGTGGAAGCGGCTGTCCAGGTAGGGGCGGTACTCCTCGGTGGGCAGCCCCGCGTGGCAGTCGGAGGAGATGATCAGGTACGGGTCCTGCGGATTCCGGTGACCCTGGTCGCTCATGGGTGGCGCTCCCTTCAGTCCAGGATGAAGTGCTCCAGGTACGCCGGGTCGGACCGGTCGAGCATGGACCTCGACCGCGCCCGGATCTGCCGGTCGCTGTGCTCGCTCGCCGGGAGCAGCCAGAAGCGGCTGGCGGCGATGCCCTCGGCCACGAAGTCCGCGACCTCCTCGACGGGCGTGAACTCCACCTCCCGCCCCGCCTCCTTCATCGCGGCCTCCCACTGGCCGAGGCTGCGGTAAGGGGTCCTGCGGGGGCGGGACTTGGCGTACCGCTCGGGGCGGTTGCGGTGCGACTCCCACAGGCCGGTGCGCAGCATGTGGGGGCCGGGGAAGAGCACGGAGGCGCCCACGCGCGCGTGCTCCGCCTTCAGATGGGCGTACAGGGACTCGGTCATCGTGACCACGGCCGCCTTGGTGACGGCGTAGACGGACGCGGTGGGCAGCGGTGCGATGCCGCCGTCGCCGGAGGAGGTGTTGACGACGTGGCCGGGCTCGCCGCCCGCGAGCATGCGGGGCACGAAGGCCTGGATGCCGTGGAAGACGCCCCATACGTTGACCTCGAAGGCCCACTTCCAGTCGTTCGGGTCGTGCTCCCACATGCGGCCCTCGGCGCCGGAGCCGACGCCCGCGTTGTTGCACAGCACGTGGACGGCGCCGAACGTGTCGTACGCCTCGTCGGCGAGGGCGAGGACCTGCGCGCGGTCGCCGACGTCGACCACGCGCGCGTGCACGGTGGCCCCCTCCGCGCGCAGGCCCTCGGCTGCCTTCTCCAGGGCGTGCTCCTCGACGTCCGCGAGGACCACCTTCAGGCCGTCCGCCGCGAACCGCCGCGCAAGGGCGAGTCCGATGCCGCTCGCCGCGCCGGTGACCACGGCGACCTGCCCTTCGCGCAGTTCCATCTCAGACGCTCCCCTGGGGCGGGCCGTCGAGGAGCTGCGCGGGGTCGTCGTAGCGCTGGTGGATGTAGGGCAGCAGCGCCTGCGCGCTGACGCGCTCCACTACGCGGCCCTGCTGGTCGGTGGTCTTCTCACCGAGGGTGATCTCCACGACCGCGCGCACCGGCAGGTCGGCCACGGGGTCGTACATGGACTCCCGCAGGACGATGTCACCGGTGACGCTCTCCAGCTTGCGGACCTTTTCGTTGCGTACGCAGTGCACGAGCACCGGGTCCGCGTCGAAGCCCGAACCGTCCACCGCGGGCAGGAACTTGAAGTAGAAGTCCGTCTTGCGGCTCGGTTCCGGAAGCGGCAGGGCGCCGCCGACCGCGCCGCGCACCTCCACGAACGCGATGCCGTGCCGGGCCAGCGAGGCGCGGACGACCAGGCCGTCGCGCTCGACCTCGACCTCGCCGAGCTTCTTCGGCTCGCCGAACACCTCGCGCCCGCCGGTCAGGGCCCGCTCATGGGTCATCGGCATCACCAGCGGATACCAGCCGGCCACTCCCCCGTGCTCGGCGGCGACGGCCACCGAGCCCGCGCCGAGCGGATAGCCGGGCAGCTCGACCTTGCTGATGTTCGCCCGCACCAGGGGGCGGCCGGCGGGCTTCAGCGGCGGCGGCAGGACCGCCGCGACCGCGTCGGGATCGCTCTCCCAGACGGCGGCCACGCCCGTGGACCAGATCTCGGGGAGCCGGGAACTCGCGGTGCGCGCGGCGGCGATCTCCGCCTCGGTGCGCGCCCCGTACCGTACGCGTGCCATGTCGTACCGCCCTTCGTCAGCGCGGACTCGGGCCCGCGACCGGGACTTGCGGGGGTCGGACTTGCCGGCTTGCGAAAGCTCTGTAACACAGTTACAACAACGGCCGTGAAGGGTAAAGAGACGCGTACACATCTCGTTCGGGAGGACGTCCTGGCCGCCGCCGAGCGCCTCGTGAAGCGGCACGGCCCCGAGACCCTGACGATGCGCGGCCTCGCCGCCGAGCTGGGCACCGCCGTCACCTCGATCTACTGGCACGTCGGCAACCGCGAGTCGCTCCTGGACGCCCTCGTCGAGCGCACCCTCGCCGACCTCGCCGAGATCCGCCCGGCCGGCCGCACCCCCGCCCAGCGCGTCGTCTCCGTCGCCCGCGCCCTGCGTCGCCAACTGCTCGACCACCCGCACCTCGTCGCGATGGTCCACGAACGTGGCCTCACCGAACGGATGTTCCTGCCCGCCCAGCGCTCCCTGGTCCACGAGGTGCACGAGGCGGGCCTGCGCGGCGCCCGCGCCGCCGATGCCGTGCGCGCCGTCCAGGTCCACGTCGTCGGCCACGTACTGGTGGAGCGCAACCGTGAACGCGCCCCCGCCCAGCGCCCCGCCGAGCAGGAGCCGTGGACGCGGGAGACGGCGGAGCAGGACGGCGCCCTCGCCCGCGCGCTGGCCGGACCCCTCGATCCGGAGGCCCTGTTCACCACCTCCGTCAAGGCTCTGGTGACGGGGCTTCTCGGACCGGGGACCTGACTGTCGGTGGCGGCCCGTATCCTCATGGACCATGCTCGAAGACCGCACGACCGCAGCGTCCGCCGCCCCCTGGCCGGCCGCGTATCCAACGGGGTACGCGGTCGTCGACGTGGAGACCACCGGCCTGGCCCGCGACGACCGCATAGTGTCGGCCGCGGTCTACCGCGTGGGCGCCCAGGGCGAGATCGAGGACCACTGGTACACACTGGTGAACCCCCAGCGTGACCCGGGACCCGTCTGGATCCACGGCCTCACCAGCGAGATGCTCGCGGACGCGCCGCTGTTCAAGGATGTCGCCGAGGAGTTCGCGAGCCGCCTCGACGGCCGCGTCCTCGTCGCGCACAACGCGGTCTTCGACTGGTCGATGATCGCCAGGGAGTACGCGCGCGCGGAGCGCACCGCCCCCGTGCGCCAGCGGCTGTGCACCATCGCGCTCTCCAAGGAGCTGGCGCTCCCGCTGCCCAACCACAAGCTGGAGTCCCTGGCCGCCCACTTCGGCGTCGAGCAGCGCCACGCGCACAACGCGCTGGACGACGCGCGCGTGCTCGCCGAGGCGTTCCGCCCGAGTCTGCACGCGGCGGCCGGCGGCAATGTGCGCCTGCCGCTCCTGGAGTGCCGCCCGCTCACCGAGTGGTCCGACGGCGCGCCCCGCGTCGTCCGGCAGTCGACGGGCCCCGCGCCCTCCTCGTCGTACCGGCCCGTCAGTTGGCGCCCCTCGCGCAAGCGGCCGCCGTGCCCGTACCCGAACCCCGGGCGTTATGAATCGGGCAAACCACTCAAGCAGGGCATGCGGGTCGCGTTCTCCGGGGACACCTCCGTCGAGCGCGACCTCCTTGAGGACCGGGCGGTCGAGGCGGGCCTGCACATCGCGACGAGCGTGTCGCGCCTCACCAGCCTGCTCGTCACGAACGACCCGGACTCGGGCACTTCCAAGACCGTCAAGGCGCGCCAGTTCGGCACGCCGGTGATCGACGAGGCCGCCTTCGGCCAGCTCCTCCAGGATGTGGCGCCCGCGGCGGAGTGCTGACCGCACAGACGTTCCAGGGGACCTCCTCGGCCGGGCGCGCGCCCGGCGTCAGACGGGTGATTGCGGACGACTCGCCCGCCGACCGCTCGCCCCGCGCCGCCCCGGCGCCGCACCCTGTGGCGCATGGCACGTTGCGAGGTCTGCGGAAACGACTACGGCATGTCCTTTGAAGTGCACGCGCAAGGCTCGGTGCACGTCTTCGACTGCTTCTCCTGCGCCATCCACCGCATGGCGCCCATCTGCGAGCACTGCCGGTGCCGCATCATCGGCCAGGGCGTCGAGGTGGACGGCCACTGGTACTGCGGCGCCCACTGCTCACGCGCGGAGGGGCGGGTGGGCATCGTCGACAAGGTCTGAGCGACCCCACGTCGGACACCCCCACGTCCGGGCACCCCACGTTCCAGCACCCCACGACCGAGTTGTACCGTCGTGGGGTGTACCGCTTCCTCTTGACCCGGCAGTGGGTGATCCTCACCCTCATCGGCCTCGTCCTCATCCCCGTGATGGTCGAGCTGGGTTTCTGGCAGCTGCACCGGCACGAGCACCGCGTCGCGCAGAACGAGCGCATCTCCAAGGCGCTGGCCGCCGACCCCGTCCCGGCCGAGCGGCTCACCTCCCCCGGCCACGAGGTGCCGAGGACGGATCTGTACCGCCGGGTGAGCGCCAAGGGCACGTTCGACACGGAGCACGAGGTCGTCGTGCGGCGCCGCACCAACTCCGACGACGAGGTCGGCTTCCACGTCCTGACCCCGTTCGTCCTGGACGACGGCAAGGTCCTGCTCGTCAACCGAGGCTGGATCCCCGCCGACGGACCGCAGACCGCCTTCCCGAAGATCCCCGCCGCCCCCAAGGGCGAGATCACCGTCACCGGCCGTCTGATGGCCGACGAGACCTCCGCGGCCAGCGGCATCAAGGACGTCCGCGGCCTGCCGGACCGTCAGATCATGCTGATCAGCAGCGGGCAGCAGGCCGACAGCCTCGGCAAGCAGGTGCTCGGCGGCTACATCGAGCAGACCTCGCCCGAGCCCCGCGACGGCTCCCCCGAGCTGATCGGCGAGCCCGACCACAGCGGCATCGGCGCCCACATGGCGTACGCGGTCCAGTGGTGGCTGTTCGCCGCGGGCGTCCCGGTCGGCTGGGTGGTCCTGGTCCGCAGGGAGCGCCGCGACCGCGCCGCCGCCGCGGAAGCACCCGCTCCGGAAACGGCGCCCGCGACCGCTTGAGGCCCCTTTCGATTGACAGGGGCCTTGCCCGGGAACCCGTTCTGCGTGTCCCGTCCAATCGAAGATTACGCGCTCATCGGCGACCACCAGACCGCCGCCCTCATCGCGAGGGACGGCTCCCTGGACTGGCTCTGCCTGCCCCGGTTCGACTCCGCCGCCTGTTTCGCCGCGCTGCTCGGCGACGAGGAGAACGGCCACTGGCGCATCGCCCCCAAGGGCGCGGACTCCTGCGCCCGCCGCGCCTACCGCCCTGACTCCCTCGTCCTCGACACCGAGTGGGACACCGAGGAAGGCTCCGTCCGCGTCACCGACTTCATGCCACAGCGCGACCGCGCCCCCGATGTCGTACGGATCGTCGAAGGCCTCAAGGGCAGCGTCACCCTCCAGAGCACGCTGCGGCTCCGCTTCGACTACGGCTCGGTCGTGCCGTGGATGCGCAAGGTGGACGGTCACCGCGTCGCCGTCGCCGGGCCCGACTCCGTCTGGCTGCGCAGCGAACCGCCCGTGCGCACCTGGGGCCGCGACTTCGGCACCCACTCCGAGTTCACCGTCGAGGAGGGGGAGAAGGTGGCTTTCGTCCTCACCTGGCACCCCTCGCACGAGCCGCGCCCGCCCCTCGTCGACCCGCACCAGTCGCTGCGCGAGAGCCTGGAGGACTGGCGCGCCTGGGCCTCCCGCTGTCAGTACGAGGGCCCGCACCGCGACGCGGTCATACGCTCCCTGATCACCCTCAAGGCGCTCACCTACGCCCCGACCGGCGGTGTCGTGGCCGCCCCCACCACCTCCCTGCCCGAGGAGATCGGCGGCGTACGCAACTGGGACTACCGCTTCTGCTGGCTGCGCGACTCCACCCTCACCCTGGGCGCCCTGCTCCTCGCCGGCTATCTGGAGGAGGCCGAGGCGTGGCGCGACTGGCTGCTGCGGGCGGTCGCGGGCAACGCCGCCGACCTCCAGATCGTGTACGGCCTCGCCGGTGAACGGCGCCTTCCGGAGTACGAGATCCCGTGGCTGCCGGGCTACGAGGGCTCGGCCCCCGTACGCATCGGCAACGAGGCCGTGGAGCAGCTGCAGCTCGATGTGTACGGCGAGGTCATCGACTCCCTCGCCCTCGCGCACCGTTCGGGCCTCGCCCGCCGCCCGCAGGCCTGGAACCTCCAGCTGTGCCTCCTGGAGTTCCTGCGCGAGAAGTGGCGCGAGCCGGACCAGGGGCTGTGGGAGGTGCGCGGCCCGCGCCGCCACTTCGTGTACTCGAAGGTGATGGTGTGGGTCGCCGCCGACCGCGCGGTGCGCGCCCTGGAGGAGGACCCCGAGCTGCCCGGGGACGCGGACCGCTGGCGCGAGCTGCGCGAGGAGGTCCACCGCGAGGTGTGCGAGAAGGGCTACGACCCGGAGCGCAACACCTTCACGCAGTCCTACGGCTCCACCGAACTGGACGCCTCCCTGCTGCTCATCCCGCACACCGGTTTTCTGCCGCCCGACGACCCGCGCGTCACCGGCACGATCGATGCGGTCCGCGCGGACCTCACCCACCACGGTCTGGTGCGCCGCTACACCTCCGACCAGAAGGAGATCGACGGTCTGCCCGGTACGGAGGGCACCTTCATCGTCTGCTCGTTCTGGCTGGTGGACGCCCTGCACATGACGGGGCGCAAGAAGGAGGCGCACGAACTGTTCGAGCACCTGGTGTCGCTCACCAACGACGTGGGGCTGCTCGCGGAGGAGTACGACCCGGTCTCCGGCCGCCAGCTGGGCAACTTCCCGCAGGCGTTCAGCCACATCGGCCTGGTGAACACCGCTCTCGCGCTCTTCTCCGAGGACGCGGGAGGATAGGGGCCATGGATCTTGGACTGAAAGACCGTGTCTATGTAGTCACCGGTGCCACGCGCGGCCTCGGCAACGCCACCGCGCGCGAGCTGGTCGCCGACGGCGCGAAGGTCGTCGTCACCGGCCGCGACGAGAAGACCGTCGCCGAGGCTGCCGCCGAACTCGGCCCGAACGCGGTGGGCGTCGCCGCCGACAACGCCGACCCGGCCGTCGCGGAGCGGCTGATCGCGGCGGCCCGCGAACACTTCGGCGGCTTCGACGGCGTACTGATCAGCGTCGGCGGGCCCGCGCCCGGCTTCGCCGCCGACAACACCGACGAGCAGTGGCAGGCCGCCTTCGACTCGGTCTTCCTCGGCGCGGTGCGGCTCGCCCGCACCGCCGCCGCGGAGCTGCCCGAGGGCGGCGTCATCGCGTTCGTGCTCTCCGGTTCGGTGTACGAGCCGATCGCGGGCCTGACGATCTCGAACGGCCTGCGCCCGGGGCTCGCCGGGTTCGCCAAGTCCCTGGCGGGCGAGGTCGGCCCGCGCGGCATCCGCGTACTCGGCGTGCTGCCCGGCCGCATCGCCACCGACCGCATGCGCCAGCTCGACGGGCTCTCCCCGGACCCGGAGGGGACCCGCGCCGCCAACGAGGCGGGCATTCCGCTGCGCCGCTACGGCACGCCGGAGGAGTTCGGCCGCGCGGCGGCGTTCCTGCTCTCGCCCGCCGCCTCGTATCTGACGGGGATCATGGTGCCGGTGGACGGCGGCGCGCGCAGCGGCTTCTGAGCGCGGAGCTCCCGCAGCCCCCGCAGGCCCAGGCCCCGCAGATCCAGGCCCGCGGGCCCGCGGGGGTCAGCTCACGCGCTCGGCGCGGTGCTTGACCCCGCGCAGCCGCACCGTGGCGGGCAGGCTCGCCAGGCCCGCCGAGTCGCGGGCGGGCGCGAGGACCTCCGAGGAGAACCGGCGCAGCGCCTCGGACGGCGTGGCGTCGGGGGCGAGCACGAGGTCCACGCGCGCCTTCGGTGTGCCGCGCCGTCCGGTCAGGGCGGTGTGGGCGCGCTCGACGCCGTCCAGCGCCTCGGCCTCCCCGGCCAGTACGTCCTCCATGGCGCGCCCGCGCACCAGCGCGCCCTCGCCGTCCCCGGTCTCCACCAGGACCTCCGCGAGGCGGCGCCTGCGCAGCTGCGCCGAGAGCCACCACAGGGCGAGCAGGACGAGCACGGCGAGAGCGGCGATGACCACGGGCCAGAACCAGCCCTCGTCCCGCCAACGCGTCCGCTCGGCGGCGCTGAGCAGGACGTCGTGCCGCCCGTCGTGGAGCCACCACGAGGGCGGCGAGGCGCCGAGTCCGATGGCGAGCACCGAGCCGCCGATGACGAGCAGGACGAGTCCGGCCAGGGCCAGGAGCACGCGGTTGACGGTGCGCAGCATCGCGCTCACCCCTTCCTTCCCGGCCGGGCGACATGGACCGAGAGCCTGGGAGCGCGCTCAAGGCCGAGATCGCGGATGCCGTCGGCCAGCGTGGCGTCCAGGTCGCCGCGTACGTCGTCGAGTTCACGGAAGTGCGAGACCGCCCGCACGTCCACCTTGGAGCGCGTCATGCGCACCCGCGCGGACTGCACGCCGGACACGTCCGCGGCGCGGTCGCGCAGCACCGTGGCGGCGGCGTCGCGGTGGAGCCCGGCGCGTACGCCGGAGTCGGTGCGCCGCATCGGCAGCAACGCGCGCTGGCCCGGGGTGGCGGCGAGCACGATGAGCCAGAGTCCGGCGAGGGCGGCGACGGCGGCCCCGGCGAGCACCGCCGTGTCGTCGAGGGGCCGGTCGGCGAGGCCGCGGGCGAGTTCGCGCCGCCACCACATCGCGGGGTGGTCGGCCCGCACGGCGACGACGTCGTACAGGAGGAGCCCCGCGCCGCCAAGGACCAGCAGGGCGAGGAGGGCGGCGGGGACCCGGCGCGGCGACCAGAACCGGGAGGCCTTGGGGGCGGGCTCGTCGCCCGAGAGCGTGGGCAGCGGGTGCGGGGTGGCGCCGCTCTGCGGAGGTTCGCTCATCGTGTCCTCCCCTGTGCCGCGGCGCGGACCCGCGCCGAGTGCAGCCGCTCCACCTGGACCACCACCTCGGGCACGTCCATTCCCGCCAACGTCCTTACCCGCTCGGTTACTTGATGGCGCACGGCACCGCACTGGCGGCCGATGTCGCAGGGGTAGTCCAGTTCGAGGCTGACGCGGACGCGGGCGCTGTCGTGGCGTACCGAGACCGTGGCGTGCGGCGGGGAGCCGTCGGCGGGCACTGTCCCGACCGCCTCACGCGCCGCCCGTGCGGCGATCTTCGCGACGACCCGGTCAGCGATCCGGGTGGCGCCGCGCTCTCCGGGCGCGACCTGTGGCGCCACCGCTCACCGCCGCCGGTCGCCGCGGCCGCGGAAGAACTCGCCGGGCTCCAGGTCCCCCTCGAGGAACCGGCCGGCCACGAAACCGATGGCGCCCAGGGCGGCCACCAGCAGGAACGCCCCGAATCCGCCGAAGTATCCGGCGAAGCCGAGCGCCATTCCCGCCACCATGCCGATCACGGCCATGTTCATCGTGCGCTCCTTAGCGAGAATCGTGCGCTCCTTGACGAGGCGCGACTGAGGGTGGAGGTCTACGCGGCTGGGGGTGGAGGTCTACTGGAGGCGGCCCTGGGGCTCTTCGTCGTCGTCCTCGTCGGGCAGCTTCACATCGCTCACCGCGATGTTGACCTCGACGACCTCGAGTCCGGTCATGCGCTCGACGGCCGCGATCACGTTCTCCCGCACGTCCTGCGTGACATCGGCGATCGGCACGCCGTACTCGACGACGATCTCCAGGTCGAGCGCGGTCTGCACCTCGCCGACCTCGGCCTTCACCCCGCGCGTCACGGATTTCGAGCCGCCGGGCACCCGGTCGCGCACGGCCCCGAAGGTCCGCGCGAGGCCGCCGCCCATCGCGTGCACGCCTTCGACGTCGCGCGCGGCGAGCCCGGCGATCTTCTCCACGACCCCGTCCGCGATGGTGGTGCGGCCCCGGCTCCCGGGGTCACCGCCGCCGCGCCTGGCCGCGCCGCCGGTCAGGCCTTGGTTCGGGGAGTCCTTCTCCAGCGTCTGAGCCGTCTTCCGCTCTCCGGTGTCGGTCATCGCCGTGCCGTCCGTTTCGCGAGGGGATCTGCTTTCTTTGCCCACATTAGGACGGGTTGCGCTGCGGCGCTCCAGGGATGCGGCAGGGTGGAGCCATGACGGGTGACGGTTGGACCGAGGCGGTACGCCGACAGCTGGGTCTCGGGCGGGTACTGCCGCTGGGTGACGCGCGGGACGGCACATGGGTGACGGAATCGGCGGCCACCGGCACGCTGCGCCATACGGCGCAACGGGTCACCGGAGTCCGCCTCGGCTCGCTCCGGATCGCCCTGGCCGATCCGCGGGGTACGTACGTCGCTGCCGTGCCGCCACCGCCGAGCGCGCTGCCGCCGGGCCCGCTGCGGATCACGGCGGAGTTCGCGGCCGCCACCGGCAAGCCGCTGCCCGCCGCGGCGGACCGGCTGCGCGCGGCGCTCTCCGAGGCGGCGGACCGGCTCGGCCTCGTGGTCTCCGAGGTGGATCTGCGGGTGACGGCCCTGCTCGACGAGGGCGACGACCCCGGTGACGTACGCCCTGAAGAGCCCAGGACCGGCGAGGCCCGGGCACCCGAGGGCGAGGGCGACGAGGCGCGTGCCGGGCGGGCCGCCCTGGCGGTGCCCGGGGTGACCCGGCTGACCGGCGCGCTCGGCCCGGCCGTACACATCGAGGAGCGCCCGGCGGCGGACGCGCTGCCGCGCCGCCACGCGCGCGTGGAACTCGCGACGGCCCGGGAGCACCGCGCCCTGGACGTGGCGCGCGCGGTGCGCGCGACGGTCGCCGACGCCCTGCCGGACCACCCTTCGGTGGCCGTGTTGGTCACCGCGGTCGAGTAGGCCGTACGGAAACGCTCGACGCCCGAGCACAGCTCCGCGTGGTGCGGCGGTTCTCCGTCGCTGTCGGCTGCCGGACCGTGACGGAGGGAGTCTGCTGTGTCTTGTAATGGCTCGCGGTATGCGGGCGGGTATTGGCCGTGCGGGGCGGCCGGTGCCTGTGGGGAGCGTGTGGCCGGGCCGTGATGCGGATCGGGACTGTCCTGTTCGGCGGCCAACCGGATGCGGCGCCCTGGGGAGCGGGGCCGGAGTGCTGGTAGACCGTCGGTGCGCGTTTACGGTTCACAGCTTTTCCCTCGCGACCAAGGGAGACATCGTGCACAAACACACAAGGATGCTGTCGGTGCTCGCGGCGAGCGTGCTGGCGGCGGGCCTCTCCGTCGGCGCCACCGCCCAGGCCGCTCCCGCGCCCTCCACGGCGAAAGCGACCGGCACCGCCACCTCCGACGGCGGCGAACTGGCCGCGAAGCGCGCCCTGATAGCGACCGGCTCGGCGCCGGACTCCGTCTCCGTCGTCACGCTCGGCGGGGTGGGCGCGGCCGACTGGCGCGCGACCCGGTACGGCTACACCGGCACCTTCCGCGACGGTTCGAGCATCCTGGACGTCGCCTGGACCTCGTCGCGCCTGGAGAGCTTCGGGATCGCCCCGGGCCGCACCATCTGGCACGCCTGGCCGGGGTCGGGCGGCTGGAAGCAGATGCCGCACAACGGGCGGGCCGATGACGTCGGCGCGGCGGCGAAGGACGGCGCCCGGCGTGCCGTCTCGGTGTGGGTCAACAACAGCGGTTACTGGTGCAGCGTCGACCCGGGCAACGGCCGCTGGGGCGCCTGGAGCCGCTGCTGAGCCCACTTGAGCGATCGCGGCCAGGACCCCGCGCCCGGCGGCGGGTCCTGGCCGGGACGTGGGACCGGCGTCAGTCGCCGAGGCCCGCGAGGTCGCGCAGGCGGCGGCCCTGCGCGGCGCGCTCGGCGACGCGCTGGTCCTCGTAGGAACGGCCCGTGGCGCCCTGGAGCAGCGCCTTGGTCTCGATGACGGCGTCACGGGGTGCGGAGATCAGCGCGGCCGCCAAATCCTTTGCGGCCGCGACGAGTTGGTCCGCGGGCACGACGAGGTTGGCGAGGCCCACGCGCTCGGCCTCGTCCGCGTGGACGAAGCGTCCGGTGGCGCAGATCTCCAGGGCGCGGGCATAGCCGACGAGCCCCACGAGCGGGTGCGTGCCGGTGAGGTCGGGGACCAGGCCCAGGCTGGTCTCGCGCATGGCGAACTGCACGTCGTCCGCGACGATCCGCAGATCACAGGCGAGCGCGAGCTGGAAGCCGGCGCCGATGGCGTGTCCCTGGACAGCGGCGATGGAGACGATGTCGCTCCGGCGCCACCAGGTGAACGCTTCCTGGTACTCGGCGATCGTGGCGTCGAGCACGCCGTCCTCGCCGCGCGCCAGATCGATGAAGGACGGCTCGCCCTCGAAGCCCTCGGGCGTGAACGCCTGCCGGTCGAGGCCCGCGGAGAAGGACTTGCCCTCGCCGCGGAGCACCACGACGCGGACGCTGCCCGGCAGCAGCTGACCAGCCTCGGCCAACGCCCTCCACAGCGCGGGAGATTGGGCGTTTCGCTTGGCCGGATTGGTCAGCGTCACCGTGGCGACGGCCTCGTCGATGGTGAGGCGTACGCCGTCCTTGTCGAGAACCGGTGCCAGCTCGGTGTCGGACGAAGCCATGGGTGCCTCCGATGGGGTGCGGTCGGGCCGGGTGCTCGGGAGCACCCGTAAGTGACTGCACAGTAACCACCCGGCCGCTCACACGATCGGCCGGGTGGCCACCATCGGACCATGGGTACAGCGGGTCGCCTGCCGTCGTCAGCCGGCGGCGGCCTTCTTGCCTCGCGTCGCCCCGCCGCGTCCCCGCAGCGTGACGCCGGACTCACTGAGCATCCGGTGCACGAACCCGTAGCTACGGCCGGTCTCTTCGGCCAACGCCCGGATGCTCGCACCACCGTCGTACTTCTTCTTCAGGTCTGCCGCGAGCTTGTCGCGCGCGGCGCCGGTAACCCGGCTGCCCTTCTTCAGAGTCTCGGCCACCCGTGCCTCCTCATGGGAAGTGCGCTCTGGACTTCTCATGATCACCCCTCGCGGGCTTCCTGGCCACCCATTCGGCAAGGTCGGTACGACGAGGTTTGCCGCCGGGGAAGGCCTCACCACGAGCGGAATCCATAATTCCGCGCACGTGATTCCGTACGACCGACCGGACCGCGCGACGAATCGCCAGGTCAGCGGGGTGCGGGTGGGATGCCCGGCATCATGCCCCGACGGCGGCAAAATCCGTGTATGACACACCTCGGTACGAGGACGGCTCACACAGATGAGGGATCACCGCTCGGCCGAATGATCCATACTCAGTGGATCAGCGGTTCGATCACGCGAAGTGGACGGCTCAGGCGAGCGCCACCAGGTCCGCGTAGTCCTGGCCCCACAGGTCCTCGACGCCGTCCGGCAGCAGGATGATCCGCTCCGGCTGCAGGGCCTCGACCGCGCCCTCGTCGTGCGTGACGAGGACGACCGCGCCCTTGTAGGTGCGCAGGGCGCCGAGGATCTCCTCGCGGCTCGCGGGGTCGAGGTTGTTGGTGGGCTCGTCCAGGAGCAGGACGTTGGCGGAGGAGACGACGAGGGTCGCGAGCGCGAGCCGGGTCTTCTCACCACCGGAGAGCACACCGGCGGGCTTGTCGACGTCGTCCCCGGAGAAGAGGAACGAGCCGAGCGTCTTGCGCACCTCGACGAGGTCGAGGTCCGGGGCGGCCGAGCGCATGTTCTCAAGGACCGTGCGCTCGGGGTCCAGGGTCTCGTGCTCCTGGGCGTAGTACCCGAGCTTGAGGCCGTGGCCCTCGATGACCTGGCCGGTGTCGGGCTTCTCGGCGCCGCCGAGCAGCCGCAGGAGCGTGGTCTTGCCCGCGCCGTTGAGGCCGAGGATCACGACGCGCGAACCCTTGTCGATGGCGAGGTCGACGTCGGTGAAGATCTCCAGCGAGCCGTACGACTTCGACAGGCCCTCGGCCATGAGCGGCGTCTTGCCGCACGGCGAGGGCTCGGGGAAGCGCAGCTTGGCGACCTTGTCGGACCGCCGCTCGGCCTCCAGGCCGGCGAGCAGCTTGTCCGCGCGGCGGGCCATGTTCTGGGCGGCGACGGTCTTGGTGGCCTTCGCGCGCATCTTGTCGGCCTGCGAGTGCAGGGCGGACGCCTTCTTCTCGGCGTTCTGGCGCTCGCGCTTGCGGCGCTTCTCGTCGGACTCGCGCTGCTGCTGGTAGAGCTTCCAGCCCATGTTGTAGACGTCGATCGCGGAGCGGTTGGCGTCCAGGTAGAAGACCTTGTTGACGACCGTCTCGACGAGGTCGACGTCGTGGGAGATCACGATGAAGCCGCCGCGGTACGTCTTCAGGTAGTCCCGCAGCCAGACGATGGAGTCGGCGTCGAGGTGGTTGGTCGGCTCGTCGAGGAGGAGCGTGTCGGCGTCCGAGAAGAGGATGCGGGCCAGCTCGATACGGCGGCGCTGACCGCCGGAGAGCGTGTGCAGGGGCTGGCCGAGCACGCGGTCGGGAAGGTTCAGCGCGGCGGCGATGGTGGCGGCCTCGGCCTCGGCGGCGTACCCGCCCTTGGTGAGGAACTCCGTCTCCTGGCGCTCGTACTGCTTCATGGCCTTGTCGCGCGTCGAGCCCTGGCCGTTGGCGATGCGCTGTTCGTTCTCGCGCATCTTGCGGATCAGGGTGTCCAGGCCGCGCGCGGAGAGGATGCGGTCGCGGGCGAGCACGTCCAGGTCGCCGGTGCGGGGGTCCTGGGGGAGGTAGCCGACCTCACCGGAGCGGGAGATCGTGCCGCCCGCGGGGATGCCCTCGCCCGCCAGGCACTTGGTGAGGGTGGTCTTGCCCGCTCCATTGCGGCCGACGAGGCCGATGCGGTCGCCCTTCGCGATACGGAAGGAGGCGTTCTCGATGAGGATGCGGGCGCCGGCGCGCAGCTCGATGCCGGAAGCGGTGATCACGGGGGTACTCCTGAAACAAGGTGGACGGCGAGAAGGACGACTGGTTGCTCGGGGCCGGTGTCTACGCCGTCCAACTGAGGAGAGGAGCTGCCATGGCAGCCATTCTAACGGGCGAACGCAACTAGTTTTCTGGGCTCCGGCCGCCGCTGCCGCCCCGCTCCAGGTCTCCGTTGCCCAGTGGGGTGCGGCCGGGGACGATCCTTCCGTAGTCGTCCACCGCGATGACCTGCGAGGTCCAGGCCGCCGTGGTACTCGCGCAGGGCTGGGCGACCAGGAGGGCGCCGTCGCGGCGCAGCGAGCGGGCCGGTGCGAAGGCGCAGCCGCGGCGGGCGGGCAGGACCCAGCGCAGGTCGCCGTCGGCGGTGCGGTAGGCGGCGATGCGGTGCGGGGTGACGACGGCGAGCATGCGGGCGTCCGGGGTGAGCGGCTGGAGCACTCCGGCGCCGTCGCGTGCGGCCGGGGTGCGCAGCCACGGGGCGCTCTCGGGGACGGCGCGGTGCCAGCGCACGGAGTGGCCCTCGGCGCGCTCGGTGTCGGTCACCAGGCCGTCGCTCCAGAGCGCGAAGGCGTGCCCGGGCGCGGTCAGGAGGGTGACGGGGTGGCGCCCTTCGCGGGTGTACGTCCAGCGGGGCTCGCCGCTCCTTGTGTCGTACGCCTCGACGGCCGGTCCGCGCGTGCGCAGGGCGGGAGCGGCGTCCGGTTTCCCGGTGCCCACGCGCGCGTGGACGGTGAGGTGGTCTCCGTAGGGGGCGGGCCTCGAGTGGTGGGCGGCGGTGACGAGCGGCAGGGCGAGCAGCGCGAGGGCGACGGGGAGCGCGATGCGGGTGCCTGTGTGGGTGACGGGTGCTTCGGCGGGGGGCAGCAC
>NZ_WMBF01000390.1:0-6063 GCF_019400875.1 Streptomyces anatolicus
CTGCGGGGGCGGGTGCCTGAGCGTCAGGAGGCTCGGCGGGGGCCGGTGCCTCGGATTCGAGGGTCTCCGGGTGCCGGGCGGCGCGGCTCTGTGGAGGGACCGCCTCCAGGACGTCCGTTTCCGCTTCCGCTTCGGCGCGCGCGGCGGTCTCGGTCTGGGTGAGGGTCTGGGTCTGCACGGGGGCGACCTCCAGGGTGATCGCTGCTGAGGCGTGCGGCAACGGGAGAGGGACCACGGCCTCGCCGCTGTCCGTCCCGGACACAATGAGTGGAACGGCGGGGGTGTCGGGCTCGCTGTCTGCCGGCCGGCCGCGCTCCGAGGACTCAGGCACCGCAACCCAGTGTGGGGTACGACACACGGCCGCCACGAGGGGCGTGCGGTGACTTTTTGAGTCCGGTCCGTGACCGCGTGGTTACCCGACGAGTAACCCTTGGCCCGAGGGCCACGCCTTCATCGAGGCGGCGCCTCGGTCAGAACCGCGCCTCTAGAGCGCGTCGGCTCCTCGGTCGCGCAGCGCCTGGCCGTACTGCTGGAGGACCCACAACTCGTTCTGCACGGCGGTCAGTCGCTCTGGGTCACCGCCCGCGCCGAGGCGGGCGAGGCTGCCCTGGACGTCGCGGATGCGGCGGTCGACGGCGCGCAGGCGGACCTGGACGAGCTGCGTGCCCGCGTACACCTCGTCGACGGTCTTGCGCAGGATCGCCTCGACGGCCAGCTCGGTGACCATGCGGCGCACCGTGTCGTCGGGCGCCGCGTCGAGCACGCGCGCGAGGTAGGCCTGCGACTCGGTGATGCCCGCCTCGGCGCCGCCCGCCTCCTCGATGCACTGGCGCACGGCCGCGTAGGGCGGGGCGGTGAACTCGTCCGCTCCGTACGCGTCGAAGGCCGGGGAGACCAACTGGGGGTACTGCAAGGCCAGTTTGAGCAGCTCGCGCTCGGTGCGGTGGGCGGGGCTGCGCAGGGTGAGCGCGGGGCCGCTGGGCGCGGGCGGTCCTTGCGCGTATGTCTGCTGGGGCCTGCCCTGCGGCTGCGCGGGGCCCCGGCCGCCGCGGTCGCGGGCCCAACGGGCCAGCTGGGCCACGCGCTTGACCACGAACTGGGTGTCGAGGATGCCGAGCATGCCGGCGAGCTGGACGGCCACCTCGTGCTGCGCGCCGGTGTTCTTGATGCGGGCCACCACGGGCGCCGCCTCGTCCAGGGCGGCCGCCCGGCCGGCGGGGGTCTCCAGGTCGTACCGCGAGACGATCTGGCGCAGCGCGAACTCGAAGAGCGGCGTGCGGGGCTTGACGAGGTCGGCGACCGCCTCGTCGCCCTTGGCCAGGCGCAGCTCACAGGGGTCCATGCCGTCGGGGGCGATGGCGATATACGTCTCGGCGGCGAACTTCTGGTCGTCCTCGAAGGCGCGCAGGGCGGCCTTCTGGCCCGCCGCGTCCCCGTCGAAGGTGAAGATCACCCGCGCCGAGCCGTTGTCCATCAGGAGGCGGCGGAGGATCTTGATGTGGTCGCCGCCGAAGGCCGTGCCGCAGGTCGCGATGGCGGTGGTGACGCCGGCGAGGTGGCAGGCCATCACGTCCGTGTACCCCTCGACGACGACCGCGCGGGAGGCCTTGGCGATCTCCTTCTTGGCCAGGTCGACGCCGTACAGCACCTGGCCCTTCTTGTAGATCGGGGTCTCGGGGGTGTTCAGGTACTTCGGGCCGTTGTCGTCGTCGCGGAGCTTGCGGGCGCCGAAGCCGACGACCTCGCCGCCGATGTCGCGGATGGGCCACATCAGGCGGCCCCGGAAGCGGTCGATGGGGCCGCGGCGGCCTTCCTGGGAGAGCCCGGAGAGGGTCAGCTCCTTGTCGGTGAAGCCCTTGCCGCGCAGATATCGGGTGAGGTGGTCCCAGCCCGCGGGGCTGTAACCGACTCCGAAGTGCGCGGCGGCGGCCTGGTCGAAGCCGCGCTCGGCGAGGAACTTGCGGCCGATCTCGGCCTCGGGGCTCTCCAGCTGGTCCACGTAGAACTGGGCGGCGATCTTGTGGGCCTCGACCAGGCGGATGCGCTCGCCGCGCTGGTGGCTGGGGTTGTACCCGCCCTCTTCGTACCGGAGCGTGATGCCCGCCTTGGCGGCGAGGCGCTCGACCGTCTCCGAGAAGGTGAGGTGGTCGATCTTCATCACGAAGGCGATCGTGTCGCCGCCTTCCTGGCAGCCGAAGCAGTGGAAGAGACCCTTGCTCGGGCTGACCTGGAAGGACGGGGACTTCTCGTCGTGGAAGGGGCACAGGCCCTTGAGGTTTCCACCCCCGGCGCTGCGCAGCTGGAGGTAGTCGGAGACCACGGCGTCGATCGGGACCGCGTCCCGAACCGCCTTCACGTCCTCGTCATTGATCCTGCCTGCCACGTACGAATACTACGGCTCGCCTGTGACACTCCCGCCCGGGTCGCCGCCCCGCCCTTACTCGAGCAGCGACTCCAGGGGGACGGACGGGTCCGCGAGGCGCTCGATGTCCGGGCGGACGCCCGAGCGGATCAGCTGCTGGATGCTCTCCGTGACGTCCCACACATTCACGTTCATCCCCGCGAGCACCCGCCCCTCGCTCAGCCAGAACGCGATGAACTCCCGCTTGCCGACGTCACCGCGCGCCACCACCTGGTCGTACGAGCCCGGGGGCGCCCAGCCCGAGTACTCGAGGCCCACGTCGTACTGGTCGGAGAAGAAGTAGGGCACGCGGTCGTCCTCGACGTGACGGCCGAGCATGGCGCGGGCCGCCGCCGGGCCGCCGTTCAGGGCGTTGGCCCAGTGCTCGACGCGCAGCCTGGTGCCCAGCAGCGGGTGCTCGGCGGCCGCCACGTCGCCCGCGGCGTAGATGTCGGGGTCCGAGGTCCGCAGGGACGCGTCGACCGCGATGCCGCCGCCGTACGCGGGGGCGGCCAGGGCGAGGCCCGCGGCCTCGGCGAGCGCCGTGCGCGGGGCGGCGCCGATCGCGGCCAGCACGTCGTGCGCGGGGTGCTCCTCGCCGTCGTCCGTCTGCACGGCGAGCACCATGCCGTCCTGGCCGACGATCTCCGTGAGGGACGCCCCGAAGTGGAACCGCACGCCGTGCTCCGCGTGCAGGTCGGCGAACATCTGGCCGACCTCGGGGCCGATGACGGCGTGCAGCGGGGTCGGCTCGCGCTCGACGACGGTGACCTCCGCGCCGTACTCCCTGGCGGCCGCCGCGATCTCCAGGCCGATCCAGCCCGCGCCCGCGATCACCAGGTGGCCGTTGTCCCTGCCGAGTGCCGTCAGGACCTGCCGGAGGCGGTCGGCGTGGGCGAGGCGGCGCAGGTGGTGCACGCCCGCGAGGTCCGTGCCGGGGACGTCGAGGCGGCGCGGCTCGGCGCCGGTGGCGAGCAGCAGCTTGTCGTAGTGGATGACCGTGCCGTCGCCCAGGCGCACGCTCTTGGCCTCGCGGTCGATGGCGACGACGGGCTGGCCGAGGTGCAGTTCCACGTCGGCCTGCGCGTACCACCCCGGTTCGTGGACGAAGACGCTGTCGCGCTGCTCCTTGCCCAGGAGGTAGCCCTTGGACAGGGGCGGGCGCTCGTAGGGGTGGTCGCGCTCGTCACCGACGAGGATCACCCGGCCGGTGAAGCCCTCGGAACGGAGGGTCTCGGCCGCCTTGGCGCCGGCCAGACCTCCTCCCACAATGACGAACGTCTGATGCGCGTCGACCACTTGATGCCTCCTTGCCGGGGGACCGGGGGTGGACCCCGGAAGAACACAGGCTTGCCGCCACAGGGAGCGTCCCGCACAGAGCGTGAGGGGGGAAGGGGGCGTCGCCCCATCCGGCCACTTTCCGTCACGCCCTGTGGTCACTCCAAGGTCGCGGCAAGGTCACTCCCAGGTCGCTCCAAAAGGTCACGTACCGCTGTTCCCGCTGCCCTGTCGTCCAGCCGTCAGCCGGGTGTGCAGCGCGCGGGCGGCCGCGTCCGTGAGGGAGGCGATCTGGTCGATCACCACGCGCTGGGCCGCGCGGTCGTCGTCCGCCGCGTCGTACAGCGCGCGGAACTGCGGGTCGAGCCCGTCGGGGGCGCGCGCGGTGAGCGCCTCCGCCAACTCGGCGACCACCACGCGCTGGTCGGCGCGGAGCCGCTCCTGTGCGGGGCGCTGCATCACATAGCGGTCGGCGACGGCCTTGAGCACCGCGCACTCGTGCCGCGCCTCGCGGGGTACGACGAGTTCGGCGGCGTACCGCGTGAGGGGCCCCGTGCCGTACCGCACGCGCGTGGCGGTCTCCGCGGCCAGACAGAAGCGGCCGATGAGCTGGCTGGTGGCGTCCTTCAGCCGGGCCTGGGCGACGGCCGATCCGTCGTATCCGTGCGGCCACCACTCCTGGTCGAGGAGGCGGTCGAGGGCCTGGGCCAGCTCTTCAGGGTCGGTGTCCTCGGGGACGTAGCGGCCGAGGGCCACGGCGTAGATGTCCTGGCGCTCGGGCTCGGCGTGCAGGGCGTTCGGGTCGATGTGTCCGGCGTGCAGGCCGTCCTCGACGTCGTGGACCGAGTACGCGACATCGTCCGACCAGTCCATGACCTGCGCCTCGAAGCAGATGCGCTGCCCCGGGGCCTCCTTGCGGACCCAGTCGAACACCGGCCGGTCGTCCTCGTAGACCCCGAACTTCGAGGAGTGCGGGTCGGCGGGGTGCGCGCCGCGCGGCCAGGGGTACTTGGTGGCGGCATCCAGGGCGGCACGGGTGAGGTTGAGACCGACGCTGACCAGGTCGCCGGTGGCCTCGGAGCGGACGAAGCGCTTCGGCTCGATGCGGGTGAGCAGGCGCAGCGACTGGGCGTTGCCCTCGAAGCCGCCGCAGCCGGCCGCCACCTCGTTCAACGCCTGCTCGCCGTTGTGCCCGAAGGGCGGGTGGCCCAGGTCGTGGGAGAGGCAGGCGGTCTCCACCAGGTCGGGGTCGCAGCCGAGGGCCGCGCCCAGCTCGCGGCCCACCTGGGCGCACTCCAGGGAGTGCGTCAGCCGGGTGCGGGCGCTGGCGTCCCAGGCCTGGCTGCGGGTGCCGGGCGTGACGACCTGGGTCTTTCCGGCGAGGCGGCGCAGCGCGGCGGAGTGCAGCACGCGCGCGCGGTCGCGCTGGAAGGCCGTGCGTCCCGGCCTCTTGTCGGGCTCGGCGGCCCATCGCTCGACGGCCGCTTCGTCGTAGGCGTCGTAGGCGTCATAGGCGCGGTGCGCCTCGTGCCGCGTGTTCGGTGCCGTGCTGTTCCTTGCCGGGCCGTTCGGTGCTGTGCCTTCCATGCACCGACAGTAGACGCAAGCAGTGACAAAGAGGATCTGGCCTCTCGTCAGACCGCGGTCAGGCGGCGCTGTTCGGCCACGGGCGGGGCGGTACGGGCCTGGTCGTAGCGGTGCAGGACGAGGCGGGCGAGCGCCGGGTGGGCGCCGAGCGGGGCCGCGGCGATCCAGGGCGCGGCGGCGGCGCTCTGGGTGGCGAAGCGGCCGGGTGCGGTGAAGTACGCGGCGACGGCGACGCGGGTCCTGCCCTGGTCGGCCAGGGCCTTGAGCGCCTCGGGCACGGGGCGGGCGCAGGCCGCGGTGGGCGCGGCGTAGGCGGGGACGACGGGGACGCCGAGGCGGTCGGCGAGCAGCGCGGCGGCGGCCTCGGTCCCGGCGGCAGACTCCGGGTCGCGGGAGCCGGCGGCGGCGAGGACGACGGCGTGGTGGCGGCGCGCGGTGGTGCCAAGGGGCAGCGGGGGCCAGCCCGCCTGGACGAGCCGGGCGTGCAGGGCCTCGGCGAGCAGCGGGTGCGGGCCGAGCGGGGCGGCGACGCGGGTGTCGAGGTGGGGCGCGTCGGCGGCGGCCGCCGGGATGTCGTGTTTGACGTGCTGGCCCGGGCTCAGGAGCAGCGGCACGAGCACGGCGCTGCCGCCGCCTGGCCGCGCGGCGAGGGTGTCGGTGAGCAGGGGCTCGTTCAGCTCGATGTGCCCGAGCCGGACGGGGAGGCCGGGCCGCTGCTCGCGGATCCGCTCGGCGAGGGCCGTGACGGTGGCGAGGGCGCGGGGGTCGCGGCTGCCGTGGGGGACGAGGATGAGGGT
>NZ_WMBF01000391.1:0-6043 GCF_019400875.1 Streptomyces anatolicus
CGTGAGGGGCCCCCGCCGGGACGCACGTGAGGGGTGACCGCCGACCGGCGGTCACCCCTCACGCACACTCACATCTACTGGGCCGGCCCTGCGGGGGCCGGGCTACTGACCACCCTGCTGTTCGTCGCGGCGGCGCTGCCACCGCTGCTCGATGCGGTCCATGACGGAACGGCGCTGTCGCGTCTGCCGACGGGCCTGGGGCCCACCCTGCGCGGCGGCCGCGCCCGTGGGCTGTTCGCCCGGCTTCGGCGCCTTGCGCCAACCGGTGACGGCGAGCACCGCGCAGCCCAGCATGACGAGGAATCCCACCACGCTGATCCAGATCTGCTGGGCGACCATTCCGGCCATGAGAAGGGCGATGCCCACCAGGAAGCCGACGACCGCTTGGTAGACCCGCTTCCGGGTGTACGTACGCAGCCCGCTGCCCTCAAGCGCTGTCGCGAACTTGGGATCTTCGGCGTACAGCGCTCGCTCCATCTGCTCGAGCATGCGCTGCTCGTGCTCCGAGAGCGGCACGGAGTCCTCCTCATCGTGCAGTCGCCGGGGCGACTGGGGGTCCCCTTCAGGATAGGCAGGGAATCGCCCCCGTGAAACCCGCCCCTCTGCGCCAACTTCGCCAAACCGGACCTTCACACCGCTCCGGCTCACTAGAGCGTGCATTCCCCAGTGGCCGGACCGTCATGCAGGACGGTGTCCCTCGATCATACGGCGCCTGTAGCCCGTTCGGGGGGCCTGTGGCGTACTCCATCTGCGGCTGCGTCGCTGATCAGCAGGGCAGCACCAGCCGGAACTCAGGCCTCGCCCGTACCGCGCGCCTCACCGAGCACATGCAGCTGGGTGGCGACGGCGTGGAAGGCGGGCAGTTCGGCGGCGGCGGCCTCCAGCTTGAGCAGGGCCTCCATGGCACCCGGCTCGGTGTCCACGAGGACGCCGGGGACCAGGTCGGCGAAGACCCGCACGCCGTGCACCGCGTCCACGCGCACGCCCGCGGCCTCGACCAGCTCGGTGAGCTGGTCGGCGGTGAAGCGGCGGGGCACGGGGTCACCCGCGCCCCAGCGGCCCGCCGGGTCGGTGAGCGCCGTCTGCGCCTCCTTGAAGTGGCCGGCGAGGGCGCGGGCGAGGACGGCCCCGCCGAGGCCCGCGCCGAGCAGGCTGAGCACACCGGAGGGCCGCAGCGCGTCGACGGCCAGGCGCACGCCCTCGGCCGGGTCGTCCACGTACTCCAGGACGCCGTGGCACAGGACCGCGTCGAAGCCGCCGCGCTCGACCACGTCGAAGAGGCCGAGCACATCGCCCTGGACTCCGCGCACCCGCTCGGCGACACCGGCCTCGGCGGCCCTGCGCTCCAGGGCGAACAGGGCGTTCGGGCTGGGGTCGACGACCGTGACGCGGTGGCCGAGGGCGGCGACGGGCACCGCGAAGTTGCCGCTGCCGCCTCCGGTGTCGAGCACGTCAAGCGCGGTGCGCGACTCCCGTCCCGTGACCTCGACGCGGCGGTCGAGGGCGTCCTTCAGGACGTCCCAGACCACGGCGGTACGGAGCGAAGCGCGGGGGCGGGAAGGGTCGGAGCGCACCGACGCCGTGTGCGGGCGGTGGTGGGAGACGGGCGGGCGCATCGGGTCCGACACGGCAGTTGACTCCTCGGCGCGTGGGGTTGCGATCGTCCCCACCCTATTGCCTGCCGCGCGGTGCCCCGGACGTCCGCCCCAGGGCGTGGACGCGCCGGTCAGACCGCGTCCGGCGGCGCTTCTCCCCGGTCCGGGCGCTCCTCTCCCCCGTCCGGCCGCGCCTCTCCGCCGTCCGGCCGCTCCTGCCTGGGCTGGGGCAGCACGGGCTGGAGCACCAGCATCCGCTCGACCAGGCGCAGGAACATCGCCACGTCACGGAGCAGGTCGTCGGCGGCGCGGGCGGTGGCGGCGCCCCGGATGCCCGCCTCGGCGCGGGCCCTGCGGGCGGCGCCGGAGGCGAACAGGGCGCTCCATTCGGTCAGTTCGGGGGCTATCTCGGGCAGGACTTCCCAGGCGCTGCGGATGCGCTGCCTGCGGCGCGGGCTCGTCTCGGGCCGCGCGCGGGCGGCCAGCACGGCGGCGGCGGTGCGCAGGGCGGCGAGGTGGGCGGTGGCATAGCGCTCGTTCGGAGCGTCCAGGCGGCCGGCCTCGTCGATTCCGGCGCGGGCCTGGGCGAGCAGGTCGAGGGCTGCGGGCGGGGCGGTCGCGCGGCGCAGGACGGGGTGGACATCGCTCGCCGGGCCGGCCAGTGAGGGTGCGGGGCGCACGGCGTGGTGCCGGTGCGCGGCTGCTGCGGAAGTGCTGGCCATGACGAACCTCCTGTCGTCGTGTGACGGCGCAGTGGCCGTATGTGCCCATCGTGGAGTACCCCACTGACAATCGGCCCTGACCTGCCCCTTTGCCCCGACCGGGGGTACGGGCTTACTTTTGAACTGACTGGTCAGTACAGAAGAAGGGGCAGGGGGGAACTGTGGACGGAACGACCGACGGCGTGCACGCGGCCGCCGTCACCGCCGAGGGCTTCGGGCTCAAGGGGCCGCGGGGCTGGGCGTTCCGGGGCGTCGACATCGACGCCGGGCCCGGGTCGCTGATCGCGCTGGAGGGCCCTTCGGGGTCGGGCCGCACCTGTCTGCTGCTCGCTCTGACGGGACGTATGCGCGCCACCGAGGGCCACGCGTGCGTGGGGGACTTCCGGCTGCCCAAGCAGCTGGCCGCGGTGCGCCGGATCAGCGGGCTCGGGCCCGTGCCCGGCGTCACCGACCTCGACCCGGCCCTGACCGTCGCCGAGCACCTGCACGAACGGGCGCTCCTGGAGCGGCGGTTCGGCGGGCCGCTGCGGGGGCTGTTGCGTCCGCGTGAGGAGCGCAGGCAGGAGACGCGGCGGCGCGTCGACACCGCGCTGGCCGCCGCCGGGCTCGACATGGAGTCGCTGCCCAAGGGCCGCCGGACCTCCGTACGCGATCTGGAACGGCTCGAGGTACTGCGGCTCTCCGTGGCCCTCGCGCTGATCGGCGAGCCGCGCGTGCTGGGCGTCGACGACGCCGACCTCAAGCTCTCGGACTCCGAACGGGCCGAGGCCTGGGGCCTGTTGCGGTCCCTCACCGAGAGCGGGACGACCGTCGTGGCGGTGTGCAGCGAGGCGCCCGAGGGCGCGGTCGTGGTGCGCACCGGCGCCCGGGACGAGGAGACCGGGCGGGAAGAGCCCGGCACCGACGACGACAAGGAGACGGCGGATGCGCTCGCCGAAGCTGGCCGCGCTTGAGCTGAGGCGCTTCGGCAGGGGGAAGCTGCCACGCCTCGCGCTCGTCGCGCTCCTGCTGCTGCCGCTGCTGTACGGCGCGCTGTACCTGTGCTCCTTCTGGGACCCGTACGGCCGTCTCGACCGCATCCCGGTGGCGCTCGTCAACGAGGACAAGGGGGCCACCGCACAGGGCAAGAAGCTTCAGGCGGGCGACTCCATCGTCGACGGCCTGCACAAGAGCAAGACCTTCCAGTGGCACGAGGTGAGCGACGCCGAGGCACGCCGGGGCGTGGAGGACGGGACGTACTACCTGTCGCTCACGATGCCGTCGGACTTCAGCAAGCGCGTCGCGTCGAGTTCGGGGGAGTCTCCGGAGACGGGCGCTCTGCGGGTGCGTACGAACGACGCCAACAACTACATCGTCGGGCAGATCTCGCGGACGGTCTTCTCCGAAGTGCGCAGGGCCGCCTCGACCAAGGCGTCGCGCTCGTTCCTCGACAAGATCTTCATCTCGTTCTCCGACATCCACGACAAGACGAAGAAGGCCGCCGAGGGCGCCGACAGGCTCGAAGGCGGCATCGGCAAGGCCGAGAAGGGCTCCAAGGACCTCGCGAAGGGCCTGGGGGACGCCAAGAAGGGCAGCGGCGACCTGGCCTCGGGCATCAAGAAGCTCCACAAGGGCGCGGGAGACCTGAAGGACGGCTCCCGGCGGGTCGCGGACGGTACGCACAAGCTCGCGGGCAAGGTGAACGGCACCGCGGCCAAGGTGCGGCCCTTCCTGAAGGACAACGGCAAGACCATCGGGGACACCGCCCAGCTGGTCGCCGACTCCTCCAAGGCGATGCGCCGCAACCTCGACGACTGGGTCAAGCGCGCGCCCGGGGCCGCCAAGGACGCCGAGAACAGCTCCAAGGTCATCGGCGACTTCTACACGAAGCGGTGCGAGAAGGCCCCGGTGCCCGACCCCGGCTGTCCCGAGCTGAAGAAGGCCAAGAAGGCCGCCGAGAACGTGTCGGCCATCGCGGACGACATGAACACCCTGATCAAGGACCAGCAGGTCGACGTCAAGAAGCTCGACAAGCACCTGGCCACCCTCCAGAAGAAGTCGCAGGCGCTCGCCGACCGCGCCCCGCACCTCGACGAGGACCTGGAGAAGGCCGTCACCCAGATCAACCAGCTCGACAAGGGCGCCGGCAAGGTCGCCGACGGCGCCAGGAAGCTGCACACGGGCCTCGGCACGGCCAAGACGGGGGCCAAGGACCTCGACTCGGGCATCGGCAAGCTGCAGACGGGCGCGAACGACCTCAAGGGCGGCATGTTCAAGCTGGCCGACGGCTCGGCGAAGCTGTCCGGCGGGCTGCACGACGGCGTCAAGAAGATCCCCGACTACGGCAAGAAGGACCGCGACGAGCGCACCGACGTCATGGCCGACCCCGTACAGCTCGCCTCCCGGTCGATGCACAAGGCGCCCAACTACGGCACGGGCTTCGCGCCCTACTTCATCCCGCTGTCCCTGTGGGTCGGCGCGATGGTGGCGTACATGGTGATCCAGCCGCTCAACCGGCGCGCGCTCGCCGCGGGCGCCTCCGTGTGGCGCATCGCGCTCGCGGGCTGGCTGCCGGTGGCGGCCCTCGGGGTCCTGCAGACGGCCGCCCTGATGTCCGTACTGCACTGGGGCCTCGGCCTCCAGATGACCAGGGCGGCCGGCACGATCGGCTTCCTGTGCTTGGTCACGGCCTGCTTCGCCGCCATCGTGCAGTGGCTCAACGCCCGCTTCGGGGCGGCCGGGCGGATCCTCGTCCTCGCCGCGCTCATGCTCCAGCTGACGTCGGCGGGCGGCACCTATCCGGTGCAGACGAGCCCCGGCTTCTTCGGCGCGATCCACCCCTTCCTGCCGATGACCCACGTCGTAGACGCCCTCCGGAGGCTGATCACGGGCGGCGGCCTCGGCCCCGTCTGGCAGGCCTGCGTAGTCCTGACGGCGTTCACGCTGGGCGCGCTCGCGCTCACCGCGCTCTCCGCGCACCGCAAGCAGGTGTGGACCCTGGACCGGCTGCACCCGGAGCTGACCCTGTGAGCGCGACACGGCCGGGCGGCCCGGCGAGACCTGTGAGAATCAAGACCATGGACAGCAGTGCAGGCAGCACCCGCCGCGAGGCCACCCGGCAGAAGCTCTACGAGGCGGCCGTCACCCTCATCGCGGAGCAGGGTTTCTCCGCCACGACGGTCGACGAGATCGCCGAGCGGGCCGGGGTCGCGAAGGGCACCGTCTACTACAACTTCGCGAGCAAATCGGTCCTCTTCGAAGAGCTGCTGCGGCACGGCGTCGGCCTGTTGACCGCCTCCCTGAAGGAAGCGGCCGAGGCGACGGACAAGAGCGGCGGCAGCAAGGTCGACGCCCTGGACGCGATGATCAGGGCCGGTCTCGTCTTCATCAACCGCTACCCCGCCTTCACCCAGCTGTACGTGGCCGAGCTGTGGCGCACCAACCGTGCCTGGCAGTCCACCCTCCTGGTGGTCAGGCAGCAGGCCGTCGCGGTGGTCGAGGACGTCCTGCGCGGGGGCGTGGAGAACGGCGAGCTGAGCGACGAGATCGACATCCCGCTGACGGCCGCCGCGCTCGTCGGCATGGTCCTTGTGGCCGCCCTCGACTGGCAGGCCTTCCAGCCGCAGCGCTCCCTGGACGAGGTGCACGCGGCGCTCTCCCGGCTGTTGCAGGGCCGGGTGAGCGGCACGCGCGCGTAGCGGCACGGCAGGGCGTACGACGGCGCCGGTCCGGTGCCCCCTGTTCGCC
>NZ_WMBF01000392.1:0-6033 GCF_019400875.1 Streptomyces anatolicus
CCCTGGAAGGAGCCTCCCGATGAGCACCGCCCCCACCCGTGTCCAACTGCGCCTTGCGGACGACTGGTTCGAGGTCTGCGACCGCGCCAGGCTGACCCCGGGCCGCGGCCTCGCCGCCCTGCTGCCCGACGGCAGCCAGGCCGCGCTCTTCCTCGACCGCGAGGGCCGCGCGTACGCAATCGACAACCGCGACCCGTTCACGGGCGCCGCGGTGCTCTCCCGTGGCCTGGTCGGCTCGCAGGACGGCCGGCCATTCGTCGCCTCGCCGCTCCTCAAGCAGCGGTTCGACCTGGAGACGGGCCGGTGCCTGGACGACGACGAGGTGACGGTGGCCGTGCATTCCGTACGCATTGCTTGACCGATCGTTTCGCCTGACCGATCGTTCCAGAAACATCTTGACCGTACGTTCCAGAACGGCATAGCGTCTCCCCTGTGGCCAGGACCAAGGAATTCGATCCGGACGCCGCCCTGCAGGCAGCCCTTGAGCTGTTCTGGCGGCGCGGCTACGAGGCGACGTCGATGGCGGACCTCGTCGAGACGCTCGGTATCGGACGCGCCAGCATCTACGCGACCTTCGGCAACAAGCACGAGCTGTACCTGAAGGCCCTGGAGCGGTACGGCGAGCAGCAGAAGCCCCTGCTGCTCGCCGAGCTGGCGCAGCCCGGACCGGCGCTGCCCGCCGTTCGCGCGGCGGTGCGGCGCTTCGGCGCCGAGGCCACGGCCGACAAGCGCCGCCTGACCGGGTGTTTCGTCACCAATACGGCGGCCGAGCTGGCCCCTCACGACGAGGCGGCCGCCCGCAGCGTCGAGCGCAGCTGGGAGCAGATCGAGACCCTGTTGCACTCCGCGCTCGTCCGCGCCCAGGCCCAGGGCGAACTGCCCGAGGACCGCGATCCGCTGACGCTCGCCCGCATGCTGCTCGTCCTGATGCAGGGCCTGCGCGTCGTCGGCAAGGCGTCCGCGGACGCGGCGCGGGTGCGGGACGCGGTCGAGCAGGCGCTGACCCTCCTGGACTGACTGACCACTTCCCACCCTGGTTCATTTTTGCTGCCCATATACTGGACCGATCGGTCAAGAAAAGAGTTCTGTGATGACTGCTGTCACCCGTGCCCGCTTCACCGGCCGTACCGCCCTCGTCACCGGCGGCGGCTCCGGACTCGGCCGCGCCACCGCCCTCGCCTTCGCCGCCGAGGGAGCCAACGTCGTGGTGGCCGGACGCACCGAGGCCCCGCTGAAGGAGACCGTGGCCCTCATCGAGGAGGCGGGCGGCACGGCCCTCGCCGTCACCGCCGACGTCTCCCGCTCGGCCGACCTCGCCGCCCTGGTCGCGACGGCCGTCGACCGCTTCGGCTCCCTGGACGTCGCCGTCAACAACGCGGGCGTCCTGCGCGCCGGGCAGCCGGTCGCCGAGCTGCCCGAGGAGGACTGGCGCACGATGCTCGACATCAACGTCACCGGAGTCCTGCTCGCCCTCCAGGCGGAGGTCAAGCAGATGCGCACCCAGCCCACGGGCGGCGCGATCGTCAACGTCGGCTCCAACCTGGGCGCCCACACCACCGCCCCCGGCACGGCCGCGTACGGCGCGACCAAGGCGGCCGTCTCCGCGCTGGGCCGCGCGGCCGCCGCCGAGCACATCCGGGACGGGGTCCGCGTCAACACCGTCAGCCCGGGCGCCTCCGCCACCTCCATGTCGCTCCAGCCCGGCGAGAGCGAGGCGGACCGCGCGGCGCGCATGAAGGAGCAGTCGCCGCTTGGCCGGGTGTCGACGACCGAGGAGGTCGCGGCGGCCGTGCTGTATCTGGCGTCGGATGACTCCGGCTCCGTGGTCGGCGCGGACCTGGTCATCGACGGCGGCGCGGCGGCGTGACCGGGGCGGCCTGAGCGGGGCGGCGGCCGGAGCGGACCCCGCCTACCGCGCCTACCGCAGGTCCGAGGCCTCGAAGACGCCCCGCGCCGCCGCCCCGTCGATCCGTGCCGTGAGCCTGCGCAGTTCGGCGCAGCCCGTGTTGAGCAGGCCCGCATCGCGTGCGGCGCGGGCCCCGCGGTCCAGGCGGTGCAGCAGCAGCGGGTTGGCGACGAGGATCTGGGGGTCCAGTTCGACGCGGTTGCCGAGGGAGTCGCACAGGACGAGGCGCGCGGCGACGCCGTCGTTGTGCCGTACGGCGGTCAGCAGCCCGGTGCAGACATGACGGCGGCGCCCAAGGCCCTGGACGGCGAGCCAGCCGGGGCCCGCCGTCACCCGCGCGGGGTGCAGCACCACGTACAGAAGGGCGGAGAGTCCCGCCCACAGGGCGAGCCGGGGCAGGGAGAGGGTGCCGTTGGCCAGGTCGATGAGGGTGATCAGCACGAAGAGGCCGAGCGCGCAGAGGATCGCGGCCCGCACGTCCGCCGCCCAGTTCCGGTCGGTCACGGTCTCCGCCGCGCCCGCGTAACCGCCCTCGCCCCGCGCCGTGCCGCGCCGGGCGGCGTCCCGTGTCGTCCTGTGGTGTCCCATGTGCGGCACGTTAGGACGGCCGTGCGGCAGCGGGCCCGGCATTGACGCGCCGCATACACCCGGGCGGCACACCTTGACGGGACGCTGACGCCTGCCCCGAGGGGGTCGGCGGGCGTGCCCCGGGCGGGCCTCCCCCGGGGGGCGACACTCGGCCGCAACACCACTGTCGTAATCACCGCGCATGGTTGATCGTTGGGCCGAGACGTACAGGAACTCCGACCTCACGCAGGGGGACGACCGGGATGACCATCAGCCGCAGGACACTGCTCGCGACCGGCGCCGGGCTCGGACTGCTCACGGCGTGCGGCTCCAACACCGGGCGCGGCGGCGGGGATTCGGGCGGCAAGGGCCCGCGCCTCGCGCAGTGGTACCACCAGTACGGCGAGGCGGGCACCGAGCAGGCCGTGAAGCGGTACGCCGCCGCGTACGACAAGGCGGACGTGGCCGTGCAGTGGCGGCCCGGCAATTACGACGAGCAGACCGCCGCGGCCCTGCTCACCGACTCCGGGCCCGACGTCTTCGAGGTCAACGGCCCCTCCCTGGACCAGATCCGGGGCGGCCAGGTCGTCGACCTCACCGACCTCTTCGAGGGCGTACGGAAGGACTTCAACCCGGCGGTCCTCGCCCCGAAGACGTACGACGGGAAGATCTGGGCCATCCCCCAGGTCGTCGACATGCACCTGCTCTACTACCGCAAGAGCCTGCTCGACGACGCGGGTGTGCGGCCGCCGGAGAGCCTGGACGAGCTGGTCGACGCGGCCAAGGCGCTGACGACGAAGAACGTGAAGGGCCTCTTCCTCGGCAACGACGGCGGGGCGGGCGCACTCGGCATCACCCCGCTCTACGCGGCGGGCCTGTCCTCCGTCACGGCGGACGGCGAGGTCGGCTTCGACGATCCGGCGGCGGCCCGCACCCTGGGCAAGCTCCGCCGGCTCTACGCCGACAAGTCGCTGCTGCTCGGCGCGCCCGCCGACTGGGCCGACCCCTCGGCGTTCGTACAGGAGCTGACCGCGATGCAGTGGTGCGGCCTGTGGGCGCTGCCCGCGGTGAAGAAGGAGCTGGGTGACGACTTCGGCGTCCTCGCGCTGCCCGCCGACGGCCCGGACGGCAGGCCCGCGCTGCCCGTGGGGTCGTACGGCGCCGCGGTGAGCGCCCGCAGCGACCACAAGAAGGAGGCCAAGGACTTCCTGAAGTGGCTGTGGATCGACAAGACCGAGTACCAGGAGGACTTCGCGCTCTCCTACGGCTTCCACATCCCGGCCAGGCTCTCCCTCGCGAAGAAGGCCGGCAAGCTGAAGGAGGGCCCGGCGGCGGACGCCGTGCGCTACTCGAACGAGTACGGCTACGCCGAGCCGCTGCTGTGGACACCGGCGAGCCGCACCGCCTACCAGGACGCGCTGAGCCGCGTCATCAAGTCGGGCGCCGATCCGGACAGCGAGCTGAAGTCCGTCGTGCGCACGGTGCGGGCGGAGCTGGCCCGCGCCAGGAAGAAGCCGTGAGCCGGCTGCTCGGCACCCAGAACCGCACGCTGTGGTTCTGGGTCTTCGTCGGCCCGTTCGCGCTCGGCCTGGTCCTCTTCACGTACGTACCGCTCGCCTGGAGCGTCTACCTCAGCTTCTTCGACGCGCACAACACCGTCTCGCCCACGGACTTCGTCGGCCTCGACAACTACACGTCGATGCTGCGGAACGACGCGTTCACCGACAGTCTCGTCACCTTCGCCGTCTTCTCGGCGTTCATCGTGCCCACCACCTTCGTCCTGTCGCTCGCGCTCGCGCTGATGGTGAACCGGACGCGCCGCGCACAGGCGTTCTTCCGGTCGGTCTTCTTCCTCCCGGCGGCGTGCAGTTACGTGGTCGCGGCGCTGATCTGGAAGCTGTCGATCTTCAACGGGGTGCGGTTCGGGCTCGCCAACACCGTCCTCGGCTGGTTCGGCGCCGAGCAGGTCGCCTGGCTCTCGACCACGGAGCCGCCCTGGTACTGGCTGGTCATCGTCACCGTGCGGCTCTGGCTCCAGGCGGGCTTCTACATGATCCTGTTCCTGGCGGGCCTCCAGCGGATCTCGCCCACCCTCTACGAGGCGGCGGCGGTGGACGGGGCGCGGCCCGGCTGGCAAGTCCTTCGCCACATCACGCTCCCGCAGCTGCGCGCGACCTCCATCGCGGTGACGCTGCTCCTGGTGATCAACGCCTTCCAGGCGTTCGACGAGTTCTACAACCTGCTCTCGGACTCCCGCGGCTACCCGCCCTACGCCCGTCCGCCGCTCGTCTACCTCTACTACACGGCGCTCGGCCAGGGGCAGAACCTCGGGCTCGGCAGCGCGGGCGCGGTGATCCTCGCGCTGATCATCGCGGTGGTGACGGTCGGCCAGGCGCGGTGGTTCGGCCTGGGCGGAAAGGAGGACTGAGCACGATGGACGACGCCTTGGTCCGGGCGGGCCGCGCGCTGCGGGTGGTCCTGCTGATCACGCTGGCCCTGCTGTTCCTGATCCCCTTCTACCTCCTGGTCCGCAACGGCCTGGCGTCGGAGCGGGACATCACCTCTCCCAACTGGACGTTCTTCCCCTCCACCCTGCACTGGTCGAACCTGCCGGAACTCTTCGCGGACCCGACGGTGCCGATGGCGCGCGCGCTGCTCAACTCGACGCTGATCGCGGTCGCGACGACCCTCGGCACCGTCCTCCTCGCCTCGCTCGCCGGGTACGGCCTCGCCCGCATCCCCTACCGCTGGGCCGACCAGGTCTTCTACGCGATCCTCGGCACGATGATGGTCCCGGCGGCCGTCACCTTCGTACCCAGTTTCGTGCTGGTCTCCTCCCTCGGCTGGGTCTCGACGCTGCGCGGGCTGATCATTCCTACGCTCTTCTCGGCCTTCGCGTGTTTCATCTTCCGGCAGTACTTCCTCGGCTTTCCGAGGGAGCTGGAGGACGCGGCGCGGGTCGACGGGCTCGGTTACTGGCGCACGTACTGGCGTGTGGTCGTCCCCAACTCCCGCCCGGTCTTCGCCGCCGTCGGCACGATCGTGTTCATCGGCGCGTGGAACTCCTTCCTGTGGCCGCTGGTGATCGGCCAGGACCGCGAGGCGTGGACGGTCCAGGTGGCCCTTGCGACGTTCACGACCTCGCAGGTCATCCGGCTGCACGAACTGTTCGTCGCGGCGGCGGTGTCGATCGTGCCGCTGCTTGTGGTGTTCCTGTTCTTCCAGCGGTGGATCGTGGCGGGGGTGGAGCGGTCGGGGATCGACGACTAGCGGGGCCCGTCAGGCGGGTTCCGTCATGTCCTCCATGAGTTCGGGGAGTTGGCAGAGCCTGGAGACGGTCTGGTTGAGGAGGCGGACCGTCGTGTCGGCCTGCCTGCGTCCGATGGGCCGGCCGATGGAGGCGGCGCGGGCCTGCTGCTTCAGCTTCTCCAGGAGGTCGCCGGCTTCGGCGGACGCCTCGTGCAGCCGGCGGATACGGTCCTCGACGCGGGTGACCAGGGCGTCGACGGTGGCTTCCTCGGCGGGGGCCGTGTCCTCGGCGTCCGCCCACCCTCCGGCCT
>NZ_WMBF01000393.1:0-6026 GCF_019400875.1 Streptomyces anatolicus
CCACCAGACGACCCGCCCGACCACGCTCCCGCCGACGCGCCCCCGGCCGAGCCACCGCCGCCCGTCTCCTCGCCCGTCTCCTCGCCCGCCCCGCGCAGCGCGAGCGCGTAGGCGTCGGCCAGCTCGCGGCCGGGGTCGACCCCCAGCTCGTCGGCGAGCACCCGCCGGGTCCGGTGGAACCAGTCCAGCGCCTCCGTCCGGCGCCCCGCCCGCTGAAGCGCCCTCATCAGTGCGGCGGACAGCGATTCGCGCAACGGATGCGCACTGGCCTCCGCCCGCAGCACGGCGGCCGCCCGGGCATGCTCGCCCAGGCGCGTGTACGCCCCGGCCAGCGACTCCACGGAGGCCAGCCGAAGCTCCTCAAGCGCCTGGGCCGCGGCTTGGAGCGGCTGGCTCGCAGACGTGCCGGTCAGCGCGGGCCCCTGCCAGAGCGACAGCGCCTCCTGATACATCGCCACCGCGTCGGCGGGCGCCCGCTGATCGCGTGCCAGCGTCACCAGTTCCTCGAAACGGTGGGCGTCCAGCAAGGACTCCGGCATCCGCAGGACGTACGCCGAACCCTGCGTGACAAGCTCGACGCCGAACATCTCCGCCTCGGCCCTGGCGAGCAGGACTCTCAGCCGGGACACATGCCCCTGGATGACACCACGGGCGCGCGCGGGTGGCTCCTGATCCCACAGAGCGGCCGTCAACTGCTCGACGGGAACCGGGTGGTTGGGCCTCAGCAGCAGGGCGGCGAGCAGGCTGCGCCGCTTGGCGGGACCGAGCGGCAGCACGCCGAGCCCAGTGGCGACGGAAACCGCTCCGAGCAGCCGGAACTCCACTGATGCAACTCCTCCTGCGGGAAAAGATCCACATTACCGGAGGCATACGTACGTAGAGTTTTGCCCCGATTTTAGGGCCTTCCAGCTGATTCATCGCGGCGACCCTGGGCACACGCTGGTCCAAGACCGCGCCGCACGCCGGCCGGGGACATGCACGCGGGGCCGGGTTCGGTCAGGATTCTCGCAGGGCCACCGCCCCGCGCCAGGGGAGGGCCACCGCCCCGCGTTCGGGGAGGGCCACCGCTCCGCCCTGCCACGGCCTGCGTCTTTTGCACCCAGGAGGACCTCATGCTGGACAACACGCTGCCGTTGCTCACCCAGGGCTACGCGTGGCTCCCCGACCTGAGCCGCCGCAAGGGCCCGGGGCCCGTACGCACCCGTCTCCTCGGCAAGCCCGTCATCGCGCTGCGCGGCCCGGCCGCCGTCCCGTTCTTCTACGACGAGAACCACGTGCGCCGCCGAACGGCCCTGCCCGAGCCCGTCCTGAGCACGCTCTTCGGCAAGGGCGCCGTGCACACCCTCGACGGCGAGGAGCACCGCGCGCGCAAGGCCGTCTTCACCTCGCTCCTCAAGGACGCGGCCAACGTCACCGCGTTGGCCCAGCGCGTGGCCGACGAATGGGAACGGTCCCGCAAGGAGTGGGCCGGCCGCTCCCAGGTGACGCTGTTCGACGAAGTGAGCGTGCTGATCACACGGGCCGTGTACGCGTGGGCCGGCGTCCCCCTCACGGAGTATCCGGAGGACGTCGCCGGGCCCGCGGACGACGAGGCGCGGCGGACCGCGAGGGACCTGGTGGCCATGGTCGACGGATTCGCCACCGCGGGACCCCGGCACTGGCAGGCCCGGCGCGCCCGGCAGCGCCAGGAGGAGCGGCTGGCCCGCCTGATCGAGCAGGTCCGCTCGGCCGGCCACGAACCGGCTGGTCACGAACCGGGCGGCCACGAACCGGCCGGCCTGGACCCGGCGGAGCAGGCCGGCGGGCCGCCCTCCGTCATCCAGGCCGTGGCCGCACACCGCGAGGCCGACGGGCGGCTTCTCGACCCCCGCACGGCCGCCGTCGAGGTCCTCAACGTCCTGCGGCCCACGGTCGCCGTCACCTGGTACACGGTCTTCGGCGCGCACGCGCTGCACCGGCACCCCGAGCTGCGGGAGCGGCTGGCCTCGGACGGCGAGGGCTACGCGCGCGCGTTCGCCCATGAGGTGCGGCGCTTCTACCCGTTCGCCCCGTTCGTCGCCGGCCTCGCCCCCAGCGACCTGGACTGGCACGGCGTGCCCATCAAGGAGGGCACGCTTGTCCTGCTCGACCTCTACGGACAGAACCACGACCCGGAGCTGTGGGAATCGCCGTACACCTTCGACCCCGAGCGGTTCACCGGACGCGAGCCCGGCCGCGACGAACTCGTCCCCCAGGGCGGCGGCGACGCCGCCGAGGGGCACCGCTGCCCGGGCGAGGACGTCACCCTGGCGCTCCTGACCACGCTGCTGCCGCGCCTGGCGCAGCTCGACTTCCACGTCCCCGAGCAGGATCTGCGCATCCCGCTGCACAGGATGCCGACCATGCCCCGCAGCGGCTTCGTCATGACGGACGTGCGCTGAACCGCGAAACCGAGAAGGGAACGGTGTGAAGCCATGGCGCGTGCCGCGCTGTTCGATGTCGACGGAACCCTCACCGACACCAACCACCTGCACGTGGTCACCTGGTGGGAGGCGTTCCGCCAAGCGGGCCACCACGTCGCGACGCACGACATCCACCACGCCATCGGGCTCGGCTCGACCGACCTCATCGCCCACCTGCTCGGCGACGACCGTGACCACGACCGTGACGAGGAGATCAGCGCCGCGCACAGCACCCTCTACGGCACGTACTTCGACCGGCTTTCCGCGCTGAACGGCGCCCGCGACCTGCTCCACGCCCTGCACGGCCGCGGCCGGCGCATCGTCCTCGCGACCTCGGCGGGCGGAGCGGAACTGGGCGCGCTGCGCCGGGCCATCGACGCCGACGACGTCATCGCGGGCATCGCGAGCGCGGACGACGTGGAGTCGGGCAAACCGGCCCCCGACCCCGTCCACCACGCCCTGGACATCGCCGAATGCGCCCCGGACGAGGCACTGTTCGTCGGCGACACCGTGTGGGACATGCGGGCGGCGTCCCGGGCGGGCGTACGGAGCATCGCGCTGCTCTCGGGAGGCATCCCGCGCGCAGACCTGGAGGAGGCAGGGGCCGGGGCCGTCTACGCGGACCCCGCCGATCTGCTGGGCCACCTGGACAGCGAGGCCCTCATCGGCAAAGCGTAACGGCGCCTGCCGGACAGCCCGGTGAGGAGGAGACCGGCCGGCCGCACCCCAATGCGGCCGGCCGGTCGGGCGTGGCGTCCGATGGCCGTTCCGACGCTTCGCACCCCGCGGTCGCGTGTGCCCCACACGGTCGGGGCCATGCCTCGCACCCGCCGAACGAGCGACATCACGAACACGCGAGCGCATCGCGCAGCACGCTTTGTGGCGGAGGCTGTTTGGCCCCAGATCCGCAGGGCAGGCGGAAAACGTGCTTCGGACCGGAGGCGCTTTCGCGGGAGCGGTGTGTTCACTCCTGGTGGATGCCTGTCGCCGGGGCACCCCGTTTCTCGCGTGTCACTTGTTGGCGGCACCGTTGAGGAGCGAAATTCTGATGCTTACCGACCTCACTTCATACTCCGCCCGTCGTCGTACGACGGGCCGGCACCCCCACAACGACGCCCCGGACACGGCGGCGGGGTTCGAGCGTCTGGCCACCCTCGAGGACGGCCCCGAGCGCGAACTGCTCTGCGAGGAGATCGTCGAGGCCTGGCTGCCGATGGCTCACCGGATCGCGAGCCGGTTCCGCAACAAGGGCGAGAGCATCGAGGACCTTCAGCAGGTGGCGGCGATGGGCCTGGTCAAGGCCGTCAACCGGTACGAGCCCGGCCGTGGCGCCTTCGAGAGCTATGCCGTGCCCACCATCACCGGTGAACTGCGCCGCCACTTCCGCGACCGCATGTGGGACGTGCGCGTACCCCGCCGCGTCCAGGAACTGCGCAACAAGGTCCGCGTCGCGCGCCGCGAACTCCTCGACCGGCCGGGCAGCGGCCCCGAGCCCAGCATCACCGAGATCGCCGAGCACGCGGGCCTGACCGAGGACGAGGTCAAGGACGGCATGGAGGCCATGGAGGGCTACAGCGCCCTGTCGCTCGACGCCGAGATCTCCTCCGCGGACCCCGACGGCTTCAGCCTCGCCGACACGCTCGGGGCGCCCGACCCCGCGTACGACTGCATCACCGACCGGGAGGCGGCCAAGGCCGGCCTGCGACAGCTGCCCGAGCGCGAGCGGACCATCCTCTACCTGCGCTTCTTCGAGGACATGACCCAGAGCAAGATCGCGGAAGAACTCGGCATCTCGCAGATGCACGTCTCCCGTCTCATCAGCCGCAGCTGCGCCCGCGTGCGTTCCGCGGCCGACGTCGGCCTGGAGGCGGCCGCGCCCGCTCGCGCCGCGTGACCGGCCAGGACAGGAGCCGGGCCCGGGTGCGCACGGGCCCGGGCGAAGGGCCCTACGACCGGTTGACGGACGTCCGGATTGGGTGGCGCGACTCCAGGGAACGCGTGTCCCATGTCGCATGATCACACCCGCGCCCCCGTCCTGGAAGCTCTCGCCGAACACCGGAGCAAGGGCCGGATCGGCTTCACACCGCCGGGCCACAAGCAGGCCCGCGGCGCCGATCCGGCCGTGCGCGAAGTCCTCGGCGACGCCGCCTTCCACAGCGATGTACTGGCCTCCGGAGGACTCGACGACCGGCGCACGCGAGGCCAGGTCCTCGAACAGGCCGAGCGGCTGATGGCGGACGCCGTCCACGCGGACCACACCTTCTTCTCCACGTGCGGCAGTTCGCTCTCCGTCAAGGCGGCCATGCTGTCCATCGCGGGCCCCGGCTCGAAACTGCTCGTCGGCCGGGACGCGCACAAGTCCGTCGTCTCCGGCCTGATCCTCTCCGGGATCCAGCCGGTGTGGGTCGAACCGCACTGGGACGACAAGCGCCATCTGGCCCACGCGCCGGGAGCGGAGGACTTCGAGGCGGCGTTCGCCGCGCACCCCGACGCGAAGGGCGCGCTCGTCACCAGCCCGACGCCGTACGGCGCCTGCGCCGACCTGAGCGCCATCGCGAAGGTCTGCCACAGCCGGTCCCGGCCGCTCGTCGTGGACGAGGCCTGGGGCGCGCACCTGCCCTTCCACCGCGACCTGCCGTCCTGGGCGATGGACGCGGGCGCCGACATCTGCGTGACGAGCATCCACAAGATGGGCAGCGGACTCGAACAGGGCTCCGTCTTCCATCTCCAGGGCGACCTGATCGACCCGGAGGTCCTGGAGAACTGCGCGGACCTCCTCGGCACCACGAGCCCGTCCACCCTCATCTATGCCGGACTCGACGGCTGGCGGCGGCAGATGGCGCTGCACGGCCACGAACTGATGGGCGGGGCGCTGGACCTGGCGGCCGAGGTGCGGGCGGCCATCGAGGAGATCGACGGCCTGCACGTCAACGACCGCGCCGACTTCTGCGGGCCCGGCCTCGCCGCGGACTTCGACCCCCTGCCCGTCGTCATCGAGGTCGACGGCCTCGGCACCAGCGGTTACCGGGCAGCGGACTGGCTGCGCCGCCACCACGCCCTTGACGTGCACCTCAGCGACCACCGCAGGATCAGCGCCCAGATCACCCACGGCGACGACCACGACACGACGGGCCTGCTCCTCGCGGCCCTGCGCGACCTGGCCCACGCCGCCCCGCACCTGGAACCCGCCCCGCCGGTGGAGGTCCCCTCCGCCGCCGAACTCCGGATGGAGCAGGCGATCCTGCCCCGCGACGCCTTCTTCGGGCCCACCGAGGACGTGCCGGTGGCCGAGGCGGCGGGACGGATCGCCGCGGAGATGATGACCCCGTACCCGCCCGGCATCCCCGCGGCGCTCCCCGGCGAACGGCTCACCGAACCCGTACTGCGCTATCTGCGCACCGGCGTGGCCGCGGGGATGAACCTCCCCGACGCCAAGGACAGCGAACTGAACACCGTGCGCGTCGTCGCCGAATGACCGTACGCCCATAGGATCGAAGCAGCACCGAGGTAACGGAGCACAGCACATGGGAACTGACCACATGGACGAGCGGAACCCCGCCTCCCCGGGGCAGGACGGCCCGCCCG
>NZ_WMBF01000394.1:0-6021 GCF_019400875.1 Streptomyces anatolicus
GTGCGGCACCGTGCCCCGCTCCGCGTCGAACGGCAGCCCCGCGAGCGGCACCCCGCGATAGCCCACCGAGCGCAGGACCAGCTGGGCCGCAATGTCCTCGTACCGCCCCGAACCGCTCACCCCGCCCCGGCCGTCCGGCAGTGTGCGCTCGAACCGCACCCCGGCGACGCGGCCCGCCGCACCGGCCGTCAGGGCCACCGGGCGCAGGAAGAAGCGCAGCCGGATCCGCCGGGGCAGACCGGGCGAGGGACGCTCCGCCCAGCCGCGCAGCACCTCGATGTTGCGGCGGTTCGCGGCGGGCAGCCCGGACGGGTCGGCGTACGCGGGATCCAGCGCAAGCTCCGCCGGGTCCACGACGACCTCGGTGTCCGGCAGCGAGCCCAGCTCCCGCAGCTCCTTCGTGGTGAACCGCGCCTGCGAGGGCCCGCGCCGCCCCACCATGTGCACCTCGCGCACCCGGCTTCCCGCGAGGACGCCGAGCGCCGCGTCCGGCATGTCGGTGGGCAGCAGCTCGGCCACGCCACGGGCCAGGATGCGGGCGACGTCCACCGCCACGTTCCCCACGCCGATGACGACGGCCGACTCCACGCCCCGTACGAAACCGTCCTGCTCGAACCCGTCCGTCAACACGTCAGGATGCGCGCTGTACCAGGAGACGAACTCCGTCGCCGAATGGCTGCCCGGCAGATCCTCGCCCGGCACCCCGAGCCTGCGGTCCGCCGCCGCGCCCACGCAGTAGACCACCGCGTGGTACAGGCCGAGCAGCCGGGCCGGGGGCAGGGCGCCGGGACCGATCTCGACGGAGCCGAGGAAGCGCACGCGCTCGTGCTCCAGGACCGTACGCAGATTGTTCTGGAGCGACTTGATCTTCTCGTGGTCCGGCGCGACGCCGTAGCGCACGAGGCCGTACGGGCAGGGCAGCCGGTCGAGCACATCGACCCGCACCCCCGGCACCCGGTCCTGCTCGACGAGGGACTGCGCGGCATACACCCCACTGGGACCCGAACCGACGACGGCGACGTGCAGCACGGTGGTGCTCCCTCCGCGAGGCGACCCCGGGACGGTTTCAGGATCGCACCCGGGGTGCCCGCTGTCAGGGGGCCCGGCGGGCCTGTTCCCCGTCGGGCCGGCCTTCCGTGCCGGGAGCGGGCGGCGCACCGCAGGGCGGGACGCCGAGCCCCCAGTCCAGGCCGTACCGCTGGAAGAGTTCGGCTCGCAGCGTGGCGAGCGGCATCGGCGCGCCCGGGATGAGCAGGGCGAAGACCGCGCCCATGAGCAGAGCGCGCAGCAGCGGATAGTCCCTGTCGACGTCGCCCGATCCGTACCGCACGACGGTCTCGCGCAGGAGCTCGGCCAGTCGCCGCTGCTCGGGGCACTGCACGAAGCCCTCCGCCTGGAGGATCCCCGCCATGTGCGTGCGCATGAGCAGCGGCTCGTCGCGGGCCAGGCCCAGGATCGCGTCGATGGCCCGCGCAAGCCGCTCCGCGCCGGCCGCGCCGGTCTCGGGGACCGGCTCCCGCTCCAGGGCGGATTCCAGCGTGCGGTGCATCAGCCGGTGCACGGCCGACTGGAGGAGCTGACGCTTGCCGGGGAAGTAGTACGACACCAGACCGCGGGCCGCGCCCGCCCGGTCGGCGATGTCGCCGAGGGTCGTGGCCTCGTAGCCCCGCTCGCCCACCAGCTCGACCGTGGCCTGCAGCAGCCGCTCGCGGGAACGCCTGCGCAACTCTTCATTGACCGATGGGCTACGCGGGGACATTCTGTAACTCCTGCGTTGACTGGCTCTGAGCCAATATACTCAGTGAGTCCCGTACGGGGCCCTTCGCGGGGTCCCGCGTGGGTCGATCCTGCCTGGGGCAGGCAACACCGCGGGGGAGTGTTGCCTGCTCACAGGTGGTTCCACGGCCTGTCTCACCCGAGGAGGCCGAGCACCGGCCGCAGCGCGTCCGGGCGCCTGTCGGCCGGCAGATGGTCGACGAAGTGCAGCGCGCAGCCGAGCGCGGCCGCGCCGCCGTCGGCCCGCCGGTCGTCGCCGACCATCAGCGTGTCCCGGGGATCGAGGCCCAGCGCCTCGCAGGCCAGCGCGAACAGGCGCGGATCCGGCTTCTGGACGCCGTGTTCGTACGACAGGACGTACGCGTCGACGTACGCGTCGAGCCCATGGGCGCGGAAGACGGGCCGCAGGTCCCACCCGATGTTGCTGACCACCGCCACCCGCATACCCCGCTCGCGCAGCCCGGCCAGCACCTCCGCCGCGTCGCCGTACGGGCGCCAGGCCTCCGGGGTCATGTGCCGCTCGTACAGCGCGTCGTACAGCCGCGGGTCCGGCAGCGCCACCTCGCGGGCGGCCCCCGTGTACGCGGCCCGGTGCTGCTCGGCGCTGCGGTCGCGGTTCGCCCACAGCTCGGCGAGGTGCGCGGGCACCGTAACCGGCACGGCCCCGCCGGGCATCGCCCCCGCCCGCTCCAGACCTGCCGCCGCCCGTGCCAGCTCCCCGTCGGCGAGCGGCACCCCGAGCTCCCCGGCCACGGCGCGCAGCCAGGATTCGGTGGGTTCGATACGGAACAGGGTCCCGGAGAAGTCGAAGAGCACGCCCTTGATCGTCATGGGCTGGATTCTTCGGGCGGGGCCGACGGGCGGTCAAGGCCGCTCCCGGGGCGCCTGCCGGGCCCGTACGCGTACGTCGCGATGGCCAGCGCCACCGTCAGGGCACCGAGCAGCCAGCCGCCGAGGACGTCCGACGGCCAGTGGACGCCGAGCCAGACGCGGGTCGCTCCCACCCCGGCCACGGAGAGCGTGGCGAGGACCACGGCCACGCGCCACGGCACGGGGCCCACGCCGTACAGACGCAGCAGCCACAGGAGCAGTCCGCACACGACCGCCGCCGTCATCGCGTGACCTGAGGGGAACGCCGCGTAGTGCGCGAAGTCCACCGGGTCCTGCCACACCGGCCGGGGGCGGTCCACCGCCGCCTTGAGCGACTGCTGCAACACCGAGGCCACCAGGCAGGCGCCCGCGACCCAGAGCGCGAGCCAGCGGGCACCGCGCGCCATCAGCCAGATCACGACCACCGCGCACAGCGCCCGCATCGTCCACGGGTCCCACACCCAGTCGGTGAGGATCCGGCTGGCCCGGGTCATCTCCGGGTCGGCGAGCGCCCAGCGGTGCGTGGTGCGGGCGATGCCCTTGTCGAGCGAGATCAGCGGGCCCCACTCCAGCTCCACGAGGACGAGCAGCAGGAGGGACGGAACGCAGAACAGCGCCGCGGCGAGCGTGGCCCGGTAGGTGGGCGGTCGGGTCGGGGAGTCCAGTGACGGGGGGTGCATAAGGGGATCCTCGCCGACGGAACGGGATGGAAACCATCTCCGTGCCACGGCGCGGCGACACCGAGGCCGGTCCCAGGCGCGGAGCCCGTCTAACCCAGCGCGCGCAGGCCCGGTACGAAGGTGACCAGGACGGGGATCACCGGTACCAGCGCCGCGGTGGCCGTCAGGCGCAGTCTGCGGGCCGCGGTGAGGCGCGGGCGGGCGGAGAGCAGCCGGTGGACGCGGTGCGGGACGTGCGCCTGCGGGGTCGGGCAGGGGCCGAACACACCCCGGTCCTCGTTCAATTCGACCAAGGCGAGCGCGATCGTCAGCCGCCCGAAGCGGCGGGACGCCACATCGTCGGCGGCCAGCTCCACCAGGCGGTGCATCTGATCGCGGAACGCGGCGAAGACCCGTACCTGCGGGAACCCCGCGGCCAGCGCCCCCGAGCAGTGCAGGAGCCAGTCGTGCCGCGCCTGCGCGTGCCCCTGCTCGTGCGCGAGCACGGCGTCGAGCTGACGGCCCTTCAGGCGGCGCAACGCGGCTGTGGTGATGACCAGTTGGGGCGCCTGGCCCGGCAGCCACCAGGCGTCGGGCCGCTCGCCCTCCAGGACCACGAGCCGGTCGGCGCCCGGCTCCTCGCCGGGCAACAGCGGGGCGCGCAGGAGCAGTTCGGCCCGGCGCCCGGCCCGGCGGCTGCGCGTCAGGGCGATCTCCCGGGTCAGCATCGCCGCCGTCCACACTCCGCCGCAGGCCAGCACCACGGCGGTGGCCGCGGCCCAGGGGCCGGGTGCCTGGAGGGCGTAGGCCTCGACCACGGCGTGCGGCGCGGGCGCGAAGACATGGCCGCGCACGGCCTGCCACGCGGCGGCCGCGCTCAGCGTCATCGACAGCGCGCAGCAGAGCAGGACGCCCGCCACCACGCACTGCCAGGCCCATAGTGCGACCACCGGTTCGCGCTCCGGCCAGTCGGCCCGCGCGAGCATCCGCGGGGCGACGACTGCGGTCAGGGCGCACAGCAGCAGTAGTGCGACGGGGACCATCATGGCGCCCAGCCTATGAGGGCCGGGCCGCCGAGGGGTATGGGCTGCCTCCTCAAGTGATGGACGCCACGGCCGATGTGGGCACGCCGGGTGGGAAGCCGGCTGAAGGTACGGGCCCACGACACGGGCCCACGATCGGGTCGCTCTGTGCCGCCGCCGAGTGGCGGCCGCCTCGCGGGCCGGGGGACGCCGTAGTGTCGGACGATGATCGAGACCATCGTGTTCGACGTGGGGGAGACCCTCACCAAAGACGACCGCTACTGGGCAGCTTGGGCGGACTGGCTGAAGATGCCGCGGCACACCGTCTCCGCGCTGGTCGGCGCCGTCGTCGCACAGGGCGGGGACAGCATGGAAGCACTGCGGCTCATCAGCCCGGACATGGACATCGCCTCCGCCTACCACGCGCGCGAGACGGCGGGCCGCGGCGAGCACCTGGCCGAGAGCGACCTCTACCCCGATGTGCGGCCCGCCCTCGGCGGTCTGCACAAGCTCGGCGTCCGCGTCATCGTCGCGGGCAACGCGACCTCGCGCGCCGCGGAGCTCCTGCGCGACCTCGACCTGCCCGCCGACCTCGTCGTCACCTCGGGGGACTGGGGCGTCGCCAAGCCGGACCCGGCCTTCTTCACGCGGGTGCTCGAAGTGGCCCAGGCCGGTCCCCGCGAGACGCTGTACGTCGGCGACCACCCCGCTCACGACGTCTTCCCCGCCAAGCAGGCGGGGCTGCGCACCGCGCACATCCGCCGTGGCCCGTGGGGGCACCTGTGGGCGGACGACCCGGCCGTGGCCGAGGCGGCGGACTGGCAGATCGACAGCCTCACGGCGCTGGCCGCGCTGATCGGCCGCTGAGCCCTCGGCCGCTGAGGCCCCAATCACTGAGGCCCCGGCCGGGAGCGCGCGTCGAGGCCGCTCCGGCCCCGGTCAGAGTGTCAGGAGCATCGCCAGCATCCCGATCCCCATCGACAGCCTGCACGCCAGCGCCAGCTCGGGCCGGTCGCCCCAGCCGAGGGCGGGCGGGCCCCCGCTGCCGCCCCGGCCCGCCGCCACGGGCCCCGCCGGGGCCAGGCGCGCGCCGGCCCACAGGACGTATCCGGCGAAGTAGAGCAGGAGGGCGCCGGTCAGTACGGGCAGGCCCGCGCCCCCGTGACCCGCGTGGGCGCCGGGGGTCGTGATCATCGCGAGCGACATATAGACCATGGCGCACGCGCCGACGAGATGGTGCAGGTGATGACGGTTCGCGCGGGCCGTCCACAGCGCGTGCAGCGCGGCCGCCCCGAACACCGCGGCGTACCCGAGCCAGGCCCAGCGCGGCAGCGCGATCACCGCGGCGGGCACGGCCATCACCGCCATGCCGAACCCCATGAGCGCCTCGCCGCCCGCGGTGCGGCGCTGTTCCTCGATCCGGCTGCGCATCCGCAGCAGACAGTAGGCCCCGGTCGCCGCGCACAGCGCGACGAGCAGCCAGGCGGCCTGCGCCGGTCCGTGCACCGCGTACCTCCCCCTGTCGACGGTGTCGTCGGGTCGATGCCCAGGCTCGCGGAGCCGTACGCGAGCGCACGGGGGTGCACGGGGCGCACAGGGGGAGCGAGCTGCCGGGGCTGTGGAGCGGGGCGCTTCGCTCGGCCGGGCAGGTCTTTTTCTAGTAAAACACTTGCTAATGTTTTAGGTATGAGCAG
>NZ_WMBF01000395.1:0-6016 GCF_019400875.1 Streptomyces anatolicus
GCCCCGCGTACCGCGAAAGGTGCCCGCCCCCCGTGGAAACCGCAGCAACCGCCGCCCCGGCAGCAGTGATCGTCGCCATCGACGGGCCCTCCGGCACGGGCAAGTCGAGCACGTCCAAGGCCGTCGCCGCCCAGCTCGGCCTCAGCTACCTGGACACCGGCGCCCAGTACCGCGCGATCACCTGGTGGATGGTGCACAACGGCATCGACCTCACCGACCCGAGCGCGATCGCCGCCGTCGCGGGCAAGCCCGAGATCGTCTCCGGCACCGACCCGGCCGCCCCGACCATCACGGTCGACGGCACCGACGTCGCGGGGCCGATCCGCACCACGGACGTGACCTCCAAGGTCAGCGCGGTCAGCGCCGTCCCCGAGGTGCGCGCCCTCATCACCGAGCTGCAGCGGACCATCGCCCGATCGGCCGAGAAGGGCATTGTCGTCGAGGGCCGTGACATCGGCACGACCGTGCTGCCCGACGCCGACCTGAAGATCTTCCTCACCGCCTCCCCCGAGGCGCGCGCCGCCCGCCGCTCCGGCGAGCTGAAGGGCGCCGACATCAAGGCGACCCAGGAAGCCCTGATCAAGCGGGACGCGGCCGACTCCAGCCGCAAGACGTCCCCGCTCGCCAAGGCCGACGACGCCGTCGAGGTCGACACCACCGAACTCACGCTCCAGCAGGTCATCGAGTGCGTCGTCACCCTCGTCGAGGAGAAGCGGGCCGCCAAGTGACCCAAGGTGCAGCTGAGCGGGGCGCCTCCGAGCGCGGTGCCGAGGTCGGCCGCCGGATCGGCGTCGGCCTCATGTACGGCCTGTTCAAGCCGCGCGTCCTCGGCTCCTGGCGGGTACCCGCACGCGGCCCCGTGATCCTCGCCGTCAACCACTCGCACAACGTGGACGGCCCGATGGTCATGGGCGTCGCGCCCCGGCCGACGCACTTCCTGATCAAGAAGGAAGCGTTCATCGGCCCGCTCGGCTCCTTCCTCGGCGCCATCGGCCAGGTCGAGGTGGACCGCTCGGTCGCCGACCGGACGGCCATCACCAGGGCGCTCGGCGTCCTGGAGCAGGGCGGCGTCCTCGGGATCTTCCCGGAGGGCACCCGGGGCGAGGGCGACTTCGCCTCGCTGCGCGCCGGGCTCGCGTACTTCGCGGTGCGCTCGGGCGCCCCGATCGTCCCGGTCGCGGTGCTGGGAAGCACCGACCGGCGCGGACGGCTGATAAAGCAGCTGCCCCCGCTGCGCAGCAGGGTCGACGTCGTCTTCGGCGACCCGTTCGAAGCGGGCGACGGCAGCGGCCGGCGCACGCGCAAGGCGCTGGACGAGGCGACCGTGCGCATCCAGGAGCGGCTCTCCGCCCACCTGGAAAACGCCAGGCGCCTGACCGGGCGCTGAGCGAGACTTATCAAGTAGTGCACCGGCCGTCGAAAGACCGGCGCACCGATCACCACGATGAACGACGAGGTACGGACTTCATGAGCGACCAGATCCAGCCCGAGGGCGACGGCTTCGCCGAGCACGACCACGGGGCGCTCGGCGACGCCGAGTACGCGCAGTTCATGGAGCTCGCCGCCGAAGAGGGCTTCGACATCGAGGATGTCGAGGGTGCCATCGAGGAGGTGGGCCACGGCCCGCTGCCCGTCCTCGCCGTCATCGGCCGCCCGAACGTCGGCAAGTCGACACTGGTGAACCGCATCATCGGCCGCCGCGAGGCCGTCGTGGAGGACCGCCCCGGCGTGACCCGCGACCGCGTCACGTACGAGGCCGAGTGGGCGGGCCGCCGCTTCAAGCTCGTCGACACCGGCGGCTGGGAGCAGGACGTCCTCGGCATCGACGCGTCCGTCGCCGCCCAGGCGGAGTACGCCATCGAGGCCGCCGACGCCGTTGTCTTCGTCGTCGACGCCACGGTCGGCGCCACCGACACCGACGAGGCCGTCGTGCGCCTCCTGCGCAAGGCGGGCAAGCCCGTCGTCCTGTGCGCCAACAAGGTCGACGGCCCCTCCGGCGAGGCCGACGCCACCGCCCTGTGGGCCCTTGGCCTCGGCGAGCCGCACCCCGTCTCCGCGCTGCACGGCCGCGGCACCGGCGACATGCTGGACGCCGTCCTGGACGCGCTGCCCGAGGCGCCCGAGCAGACCTTCGGCACGGCCATCGGCGGCCCCCGCCGCATCGCGCTCATCGGCCGCCCGAACGTGGGCAAGTCCTCGCTGCTCAACAAGGTGGCGAACGAGGACCGCGTGGTCGTCAACGAACTGGCGGGCACCACCCGCGACCCGGTCGACGAGCTGATCGAGCTGGGCGGCGTCACCTGGAAGTTCGTCGACACGGCGGGCATCCGCAAGCGCGTCCACCTCCAGCAGGGCGCCGACTACTACGCCTCGCTGCGCACCGCCGCCGCCGTGGAGAAGGCGGAGGTCGCGGTGATCCTCATCGACGCCTCCGAGAGCATCTCGGTCCAGGACCAGCGCATCGTGACGATGGCCGTCGAGGCGGGCCGCGCGATCGTGGTGGCGTACAACAAGTGGGACACCCTCGACGAGGAGCGCCGCTACTACCTGGAGCGGGAGATCGAGACCGAGCTGGCCCAGGTCGCCTGGGCGCCGCGCGTCAACGTCTCGGCGGCCACGGGCCGGCACATGGAGAAGCTGGTCCCGGCGATCGAGACGGCGATCGAGGGCTGGGAGACGCGCGTGCCGACCGGCCGCCTGAACGCGTTCCTCGGTGAGATCGTCGCCTCGCACCCGCACCCGGTCCGCGGCGGCAAGCAGCCCCGCATCCTCTTCGGCACCCAGGCGGGCACGAAGCCGCCGCGCTTCGTCTTCTTCGCGTCGGGCTTCATCGAGGCGGGCTACCGCCGCTTCCTTGAGCGCCGCCTGCGCGAGGAGTTCGGCTTCGAGGGGACGCCGATCCATATCTCGGTGCGGGTGCGCGAGAAGCGCGGCCGCAAGAAGTAGCCGACGACGGTTCGTTCGTACGTACGCTCGTACGTACGTGAATGCCCGGCCCCCAATTTCGGGGGTCGGGCATTTTCACTGCTCGGACTGCTCGGTGCTCGTCCGGCTCAGAGTCCGCGGCGCGGGGCCGGTGGCAGGGCGGCGGGGACGTGGTGCTGGCCCGTGGCGTAGTGGTCGTGCTGGCCGTAGCGGCCCACCTGGAACTGGCCGAAGGAGTTCTGCCGCGGGTCGGGACGGGAGTCGTACCGCCCGTCGCCGCGGTGCTGCGTGCCGTACGGCCCGGTGCCGAAGGCGGTGAACCCCAGATTCTCCTCGCCGGTGCGGTCGCCCGGCAGGGCACGGAAGGCCCTGCGGTACTCCGAGTACAGCGTGTCGTAGATCGGTGTGGCCGAGCGCTCACCCGTGGTGTCCGGCGCCGTGCGCATGGACGGGATCGGGGTCTGGTAGGTCGGCCGGTGGCGGGAGGGGTCGTATGTGTGCACGTCAGTGCCAACGAAACCGCCGCCCGACGGATGCGGGGACCGCCCCGCTTTCCGGCTCCGGCAGGAGCGTGACCGGCGCGTTCGCGGTCTGCGGGCGGCCCCGGCATCGGGCAGGTCAGGTACCGGCGAGCGGCAGCGTGCACGCGACGAGCTGTCCGCTGGCCGCCGTCCTGTCCAGGGCGTCGCGCAGCAGGTCCTCGCGCGGCTGGCGGCCGATGGCGCCCGCGGGCGCGGCGAACAGCACCACGCTCTGCGTCTTGTTCGCCGCGGCCCGCCAGGCGTCGGTGACCTGGAGCGGCTGGTGCGCCTGCCACCAGGCGACGGGGGAGCCGCCGGCGGTGCCGGGCTGGAGGATGGCGTGCAGCTGGCCCATGGCGAGCAGCACCGACCAGCCGTGCAGCACGGGCGGGGCGCCGTCGAGGGAGGGCGTCGGCATGAAGCCCTGCTCGATCAGGAGCGGCAGGAACTCGTCGCCGCCGCCGGGTGCCGCCCCCGGGCGGGCGATGGGTCCGGTGGGCTCGACGACGAGCGCGGGGCGCAGCTCGCCCTCGATCAGGACCAGGCCGCTGGTTACGCCGAGGACAGCCTGGCCGGGGGTGTCGGCGGCGCCTTCGGCCTCGTCGCCGGTGATGGACCGCACGGCGCCCTGGAGCTGCTCCTCGGAGACCGTGACGATCTGGGAGGGCAGGCAGGTGGCGTGGGCGAAGGCGAGTACGGCGGTCTCGTCGCCGATGAACAGGACCGTGCTGGTGTGCTCCTGCTCGGAGTCGCCCGGCGTACGGCACGACGTGCAGTCGTAGCTGCCCGGGGTGGTCTCTCCGGCGAGCAGCCGGTCGGCTTCTTCGTCGCCGATCTCGGCGCGAACGTCGTCGCTGACGTCGAGCATGCGCGGCACGGGTGGCTCCTCGGGATCGTCACGTGGGGTGCTTGGTGAGGGTGTGGCGAGCCGTTCGGTGCCCGGCTCATAATGAAGACAACGGTGGATCAGTGGCGCAAGTCACGGATGAGGGCGAACGGAATCGAACCATCCGCGGCGGCGGGCGAGTCGGGCGCCGGAATCTGTCACTCCACGCCAACAGGCGGAAGGTGTGGGGGAGTTGGGGCGGTGAGGTGAGTCACGGATCGCCAGTCTCGATGATTGATAAATACGGATATCAGCGAATGAAGTGGGTGGCCGAAACTCACCGATACTCGCGGTAACGCGCAACTGGCCGTGGAAGCAGCCGGCAGCGGGTGTACGAGGCCGACCGGGCGCCGCTTGGCCTCCGTCCGGGTGGGGCGGCCCGCCGTGGCGGCGCGGCACGCCCCTGGCCTGGAGCGGAGCTGCCTAGCGTGAGCCGATGCAGCTGACGCAGTCGAGGCATCCGCTCACGCGGTCGAGGCATTCACGCACGCATCCGAGGCGATCGACGAGGGCTGTGGCGGTGGTCGTGGGCGCGGTTCTGGCCGCGGTGGCGCTGCCACCGGCCGCCGCGTCCGCGGTCCCGCCGCCGCGGCCGGGCTCCCCCTTCGAGGAGTACGGCTGTTCTCTCGAGAAGGGGCCGTGGCACTGCCTCGCCCAGTGCGAGAGCAACGGCCGCTGGGACACGAACACGGGCAACGGCTTCTACGGAGGGCTGCAGTTCTGGCAGCCGACCTGGGAGGAGCACGGCGGGCTCGCGTATGCCCCGCGCGCCGACCTCGCCACCAAGGAGGAGCAGATCAAGGTCGCCGAGAAGGTGCGGCGCACCCAGGGGTGGAAGGCCTGGCCCACCTGTTCCAAGAAGGTGCGGATCGAGCGGTTCGACCAGGTCGGCCCGGTCGGCCGGCGCGTGCACGTGGTCGTGCGCGGGGAGACGCTGAGTTCGATCGCCCGGCGCTACAACGTCGTGGGGGGCTGGAAGGCGCTCTACACGGCCAACCGGGGTGTCATCGGGAGCAGCCCCGACCGGCTCGCCGTCGGGGTGAGGCTCCTCATTCCGGGGCGGAGCTGAACTCTGCCGCCTCGCCGCTGAAGGCCACGGTGCCCCGGCGCAGTTCGTGCACCACCACTGCCGTCCGGCTCGCGCGTTCGCGCAAGGCGGGCGGCAGTCGCTGTTCGGCGACGACGACGCAGGCGCCCTGGTGTGCGGCGAGGTCGGCCAGGTGCGCGTAGGTGCGGGCCGCTATCGGTGGGGACATGCCCTGGGCCGCCTCGTCCACGAGGATCACGGCGGTCTGCGCGGGCGGGGACGGCGAGAGCAGGGCGCGGGAGAGGGCGAGCATGCGTTGTTCGCCGCCGGAGAGGGTGCCCGCGCGGCGGGCCAGCAGGGGGCGCAGTTCGGGATAGGCGGTCAGGGCGCGGCTGAAGTCGCCCTCGGGGTGGGAGAGTGCCAGGTTCTCCGCGACGGTGAGGGACGAGAACACGGCCTGCCGGTCCGGGACGAAGCACAGGCCTCGGGCCGCTCGTTCGTGCGCGGGGCGCCGGGTGATGTCCCGCCCGTCGAGGATGACGGCTCCCGCGGAGAGGGGGAGCGTGCCGGCGAGGGCACGCAGGGCCGTGGTGCGGCCGGAGCCGTTGCGGCCGAGGAGGACGGTGAGGGTGGCGGCGGGGGCGGCCAGGGTGATAC
>NZ_WMBF01000396.1:0-6004 GCF_019400875.1 Streptomyces anatolicus
GCTTGAGCGGGCGCAGGGCGCGCTGGATGGCGAGTTCGTGGCAGAGGGCCTGGGGGGCGGGGACGAGGACTTCGTCGGCGTCACCGCCCGGGTGCGGGGCGCCGCGGGGGACGTGCAGGGCGGCGCGGTGCGGGGTTCCGTCCGCCTCGCCGTCCACGCGTCCGGGCCCGCCGCCGCTCCCTTCTACGTCCGGTTCGGGGGCTGAGCCGCCCGGCGGGATGTCGGCCTCCGGGGCGTTCGCGTGGGCGCCCGCTCGGTGAACGTCACCCGCCCCGCCGATGCCACCGAACCCGTCGAAGCCGAGCGGGCCGCCTCGGAGGGGACCGCCCTCTCCCCCGGCGTCCTCGCCAGGCGGCAGCCGCTCCGCCAGCCACAGCATCTCCGCCAGTTCGAGGGGGGTGACCGGCGGCCCCAGCGCCTGCAAGGCGTCCCGCAGCCGGTCAATCGTCATCGGTGCGCGTCACCTCACTGCTCAGGAACGGCATCACCTGATCCGCCAACTCCGCCACGCTCGCGGGTTCTTCACTGAAGGACGCGTGATGACACATGTAGACGGCGTTCAGGAGCTGGTCGTTGGCGAGCAGCCCGGTGCTGCGGCGCTCGAAGAAGCGCTCGATCACTTTCCGGGCGCCCTCGGGGAGCGTGCCGTCCTGCTCGCCGAGCACCGTGCCGAGGTGTTCGCGGACGATCGCGGTCAGCTCCGCGCGGCTCTCGGGCTGCTTCAGGTGCACGGTCACACAGCGCCTCAGGAACGCGGGCGGGAATTCGCGTTCACCGTTGCTCGTCATCACCACCAGCGGAAAGGCGCGGCAGGTGACCGTGCCGTCGCGGATCTCGACGCGTTCGGTGGTCCTGTCGGCCGTCATCACCCTGGCGGTGGGTGCCGCGCGGCGGGCCAGCTCGACGAGTTCGTACGACCCCTTCTCGAAGATGGTGAGGAGGTCGTTGGGCAGATCGATGTCGCTCTTGTCGATCTCGTCGACGAGCAGGACGCGAGGGCGGTCGTAGGGCAGCAGCGCGGTGCCGAGCGGGCCGAGGCGCAGGTACTCGCCGATGTCGTCGTCGCCCGTGGTGGGCTCGGCGGGGCCGCGACGGCTCTTGTCGCGGGCCCGTTCGGCGGCGTACAGGCGGGTCAGGGGGTCGTACTCGTACAGGCCGTCGCGCACCGTGACGCGGCTGGTGATCGGCCAGTGCAGAACCTTGCCGAGGCCCAGTTCGTGCGCCACCGCGTACGCGAGGGACGACTTGCCGGTGCCGGGGGCGCCGGTGACCAGGAGCGGCCTGCGCAGATAGAGCGCGGCGTTGACCTGGCGCACGGCGTCCTCGCCGGGGCGGTAGCTGACGGCCGCGTGCGGGTTGCCGCAGTCGCCGGGCGGGATGCGCAGGGGCGGGCCGCCCTTGAAGGTGCGCCAAGGGGGTGGTTCGGGGAGCCGGTCGATGCCGTCGTGCGGGACGCGGCTTCCCGAGTAGATCTGCCAGGTGGTCTTCTTCTCGGTCATCTCGTCGGTCATCTCAGCCACTCCCCGCGCTCTCCGTGGGCCCCATGCCCGTCCTGCCACTGGCACCGCCGCCACTGGTGGCGCCACCCTCGCTCGCGCCCGCCTCGTGCACTGCCGACAGCGGGGGATCCGGTTTGTTCTCGGCGCCGTCCCAGAACAGGGTCAGCCGGTGCCCGCAGTGCTCGGCGTCCCCCTTGTTGGGCGAACGGGCCTCCTTGCGCAGCCGCATCACCGCGAAGGGCAGCCGGGCGGGATCCAGCTCGGCGACCGCGGCCGTGATCCGGTCCAGGAACGTATCGGGCGCGCAGTGCGCGTGGTTCGCCTGCCCGCAGTCGCGCCGCCGCCACAGCATGATGGGTACGCCGGTGTCGAGCGCCGCCGAAAGCCACTCGGGGGCCGGGGTCGCGGCGTACGCGAGGGCGCAGAGCTGTTCGTCGGCGTCGAGCCAGTCGTGGAACTCCTCGTATCCGTAGGGTAGTCCGCACTCCACGCGTTCGGGGCGGGTCCGACCGCGGGCCCGGACGGTCGCCCAGCGCCGCCCGGCCAGGTAGGAGGCGAGCAGGGGTTCCATGCGGTCCAGGTGGCGGACGACCACGGGCACCGTACGCATGGGCCTGGGGCGCGCGGCGCCCGGTTCGCGAATCTGCCACTCCTCGAAGGGCTCGCTCATCAGCCGTTCCGGTACCACGAACTCCAGCATCCAGTCGAAGCCGTGGACACCGCCGATCTGCTCGGCGAGCAACGCCTCCGTCTTCGCCCGCAATTGCTGGCGGCGGATCCTGACGGGCCCGGCCCTGCCGACGGGCACCCCGTCGACGACCGTGGAGACGGAGAGGTCGATGCCGCCCGCGCGAGTCATCGACTGGGCGCGGAAGACGACGGAGCCAGTGGGCGGGGACGGGCGGCGCGAGGGGAACGCCGCGTGCGCCTCGCCGTCGTACCGGTCGGGCATCCAGCGCCGTAACCACGGGCCGACGGGCACGCGTGCGGCCGCGCCCAGCTCGGGCAGCATCTTCAACAGCCGTTCCTCACCGGTCAGTTCCTCGCCCACGTACCGGATGGCATGCCAGGGGGAGCGGAAGGCGGGCAGAGGCCGCCGGAAGGTGGGGAAGGCGCGGCGGACGGTCAGTTCCAGGGTGCCGGGATCGAGGCGTACACCGTCGAAAAGGGCCCGCAGCTCGCGGCGCGGCGCGTCCGGCAGCCAGTCGAGGGGCAGGAAGTCGTCCAGGCCCTCCCAGTGGCCGCGGATGGTGTCCAGCGGCAGCATCCGCCCGATGTAGCCCTCCTGGTCGCCGCCGAGCACGGCGTCGGTGACGATCCCGACGACGAGGTGCGTGCCCGGGTCGTAGACCGCGGCGCCGCTGAACCCTTCGCCGAGGCGCCGCAAATGGGCCTGCTCGACGTCGATCTCCAGCCACTCCTGACCGAGCAGCCGGTCGGCGCTGGTGCGCAGGGTGACGTGTGTGCCGTCCTTCTCGTGCCCGAACGGGAAGCCGAGGGCGCGCAGTTCGGCCGGGCTCGCCCTCTTCCCTTCACGGGGGCGCAGCAGGTCGAGGGGGGCGAACGCGCACGGCGCCACGGCCAGCGGCTCGCCGAGTTCGACGACGGCCAGGTCACCGCGGTCGCCCTCGCGCCGCCAGCCGCCGGTCCACGCCACGGCCGCGGGCAGCGCCTCGGCGATGCCGGGCAGCGTCACGAAGACCTCCGCCAGCCCGTCGACGACGTGGGCGCAGGTGATGAGCCGCGCACGGTCGACGAGGACGCCCGCGCCCCGGGGAACGCCGTCGACCGTGCCGATCCGGGCACGCCAGTGCATGCCCGCCATTATCCGCCTTGCGGATCCTGCCGTACGGGCCCCTGCGCATCGGACTCGACGTCTTGCCGCACACCGTGCCCCGCGTCCTGCCGCCCCGCCGGCGGGACTGCCGCCGCCTCCTGCGCGCCCTGCGACGCGGCGTCGTCGCGCGACCACCTGAGCCGGACCGTCAGATGCCCCTCGGTCGCCGTCTTGGCGATGACGGCCCCGGCGGCGACGGTGAGCTTGACGCCGAACTCCAGCTCGATCGCGTCGGGGTCGAGCGCCCGCTCCCGGAAGGTCCGCAGCGCGGAGAGCGCGGCCCCCCGCACATGCCCGAGCGCCGCCTCGAACCGCCCCTCGACCTCATGGACCTCCCCGGCCTCGCCCCGCCGCGACACCGACCGGAACCCCGGATCCCTGGAATCCACCTCGACCACCACGGGCCCCTGATCGGACTCCCACCGGATCAACTCACTCACGCACCGCTCCCCTCCTCGGCTCTCCGGCCCAGCCCAGCGCTATCGATGCCTGAAAGGTAGCGTCAACGGGCGGGCCGGTAACCGGTGTTCGGCAGATGCGTGCTGACCCCTACTCCCCCGCCGCCTCCTTGACCGCCACGTGCACCGTCTGCGCCGACAGCACGAACAGGTCGGGGCGGTGGTGCAGGCTCTGGGGGTCTTCCTTGTCCAGGAGGCGGTCGAACGTGGTGAGGTCGTCGGGGGCGATGCGGTCCTCGTGCATTTCGCGGCGGCGCGTGAACTCCTCGATCACGTGGGCGCGGGCCGTGTCGGAGAGCGGAGCCGGCAGGTCGAGGAGGAAGCTGCGCGTGCCCACGTGGCGCAGGCCCGCGCCGGTGAGGAGGCCCGGCCAGTCCTCCGGTGCGGCCTTGGAGCCCGGCAGGCTGTCCCGCATCCCGGTGAACCACTCCTCGTCGGAGGCTTCGAGGCGGGAGAGCAGCCCGGGGCGGCCGAAGCCGATGTCGCGCGGCAGGTAGCGGGCGCCCAGGCCGCCCTCCAGGAGGGCGATCGCACCGCCGGGTGCGAGGCGGTCGGTGAGGGCGCCGAGCGCGGCGCTCTGGTCACCGACGTGGTGCAGGGACCTGCACAGCCACAGGAGGTCGGCGGTCGGTACGTCGTCGATGGCGTCCGGCAGCGCCGCGCGCACCGTCTCGAAGCGGTCGGTCAGGCCCTCGCGGGCGGCGCGGTCGCGGGCCCGCTCCAGGAGGGGTTCCTCGGGGTCCGCCGCGACGATCCGCGCCTTGGGGAATGCCTCGGCGAGGAGGAAGGAGACGGCGCCGGGGCCGCTGCCGACGTCGACGACGACGCCGGGCTCAGGCACCCAGTTGCGCAGCCAGGCGGCCACCTCGCCGTACATGGGCGCGGCGATCTCCGCGTAGCGCTCCAGCATGGTTCCCATGGCGGCCCAGTCCAGGTCCTCGCCGTCGTGACCATGACCGTGGCCGTGGCCGTGGGCGTGGGCGTGGACGGGACCGTGACCGTGGTCCCCCTTTCCGTCCGCGTGGCCGTGTCCCTGCCCGTGTGCCTGGTGCTGCCCCATCGCTGTGCCGCCTTCCTGTTCCTGCCCTTGTCGTGGACAGGGACCAGCCTGCTACCCCTTCGCGGTTTCCGACCACTCATGTTGCTGGTACGGCAAAAGGCGGAGAGAGGAGTGTCAATGCCTCTTCCGGAACGCGCGCAGGCTGAACCTCGGATCGGGGCGCGGCACGTCCTGGTCCGGGAGCGCCGCGAGCCCGGCCGCGAGGCGCGCGGCCAGCGGACTGTCGGGCGGGATCCGGGTGAACCAGCCCCGGTGCAGGTCGTCGACCGTGGAGCGCGGCGAGCGGCCCTGGCCGTGGCCGGTGAACCGGGCCCGGCCCGCCGGAGCGAGGCCGTGTTCGGCCGCGTACGCCTCGACGGCCTCGGCGCGGTCGACCGCGGGCCGCACCGGGCGCGGGGCGAGCACCGTGTCGATGTCGCTGCCCACGTCGTGCGAGGAGGCCTTGTCGACGGTGGTGACGTAGACGCCGCCGGGCCGCAGCACCCGCGCGCACTCGGCGATGACGGATGACGTCTCCTCGGGGCCGGAGAGCAGGTGCAGCAGCCATATCGTGCTCACGGCGTCGAACGATTCGTCAGGGAAAGGCAGTTGGCGGCTGTCGCCGAGGACTATGGCGCCAGGGTGGCGGTCCGCCGCCATCCGGACCATGCGGTGTGCCGCGTCCACTCCCGTCACCCGCAGCCCCTCACGGGCGGCGAGGCGGCGGGTGACAAGGCCGGTGCCGCAGGCGACGTCGAGGAGCGTACGGGCGTCGGGAGGCAGGAGGCCGAGGACGGCGGTCGCGGCGGCGGCAGCGCGGGGCTCGCCGCCGCGGGAGGCGTCATAGCGGTCGGCTTCCTTGCTGTAGTCCAGCATGGCGACGCTCACTCCGCGCCGTGTGCCGGGGCCAACTCCTCGACCCTGCGCGCGAGTGCGAAGTCGTAGGCGGTGAGCGCGCCGCCCGCGCTGTGGGTCGTCACGGAGAGCGCCACGGTCCGGTAGCCGAGGGTCAGGTCCGAGTGATGGTCCAGCTCGTCCTGCGTCCGCGCGATGTGGACGACGAGACCGGCCGCCGCGAAGTGCGAGCCGAGCCGGTACGTCCGGGTCAGCTTGTCGCCGTCGAGGGCCCAGCCGGGCAGCTCGGCGAGGCGGTCCTCGATCTCCTTCTGCG
>NZ_WMBF01000397.1:0-5987 GCF_019400875.1 Streptomyces anatolicus
GCGCCATCCCCACCGCCGCCGGTGCCGTCACGTGGACGGCGATCAGCATCGCCGTACGCCCCTCCAGCAGGCCCCCGAAGCCGACCATCGACAGGCCGAGCACCCCGAAGAGGCAGAGCGTCACGCCGAGGGCCGCCGTCGGGCTCCCGGACGCCGCCGGTGCGCCGGGCCCCCGTACGGCCCCCGGGCGTTCGAAGCGGCGGAAGGCCGCCACCAGCGCCGCCGTCAGCGCCGCGGCCGCTGCCAGCCGCAGCGGCACCTGCGCCCACCACGCGGCGCTCGCGGGCGCCGGGAGCGGGATGTCGAGGGCGAGCAGCGCCCCGTAGACCCCGAGCATCGCCGTCAGGTGCCAGAGGAACGCCGTCATGGAGATGCCGTTGGCCGCGACCACGCCCCGCCACACCCGGGGCCTCGCCAGCCACCGCGTCGCCGGGGCGCGCAGGAGTTCGACCGCGCCGACCAGCCACAGGCCGTGGCAGAGGAGGGCGAAGGTGGGCGGCGCCATGTTCGAGACGCGCTCGCCGGGCATGCCGACCATGGAGAGGGGATACGGGCCGAGCGCGACGAGGAGCGCGGCGCCCACGAGGCCGGCCCCCGCGAGGACGTACGGCAGGCGCAGCCTTCCGTCCGCCCGCAGGAAGCCCAGCTGGTGCACCGCGAGCCAGACGAAGGCGAAGTTCAGGAACTCGACGTACGGCACGTCGAACGCGAAGCGCGCCGCGTCCACCGCGCCCGCCGCCGCCACGAGCGCGCCGAACGCGCCCCAGCCCCACCGGTCGTGCAGCCGCAGCAGCGGCGGGGTGAAGGCGACCATCGCCAGGTAGATGCCGATGAACCAGAGCGGCTGGGCGACCAGGCGCAGGGCGACATCGAGCAGGCCGCCGCCCTGGCCGAGGAGTTGCAGGGCGAGCGCGCCCGCGCCCCACACGCCTATGAAGACCATCGTGGGCCGCAGCAGGCGCTGGAGGCGGGCGCGCAGGAAGGCGGAGTAGACCGAGCCGCCCTCGGACCCGGACCCGGACCCGGATCCGGACCCGGACCCCGATTCGGACGCGCGGCTCAGTGAGCGGTACGACAGGGCGTGGGAGAAGCCGCCGACGAAGAAGAAGACCGGCATGATCTGCAGCGCCCAGGTGAGCGGTTGCAGCTCCGGTACGACGGCGAGGAGGTTGCCGACCTCGGCGCGGCCGTCGTCGCCGGTGGTCACGGCCGCCATCAGCCAGTGTCCGGCGACGACCGTGCCCAGCGAGGCGACCCGCAGCAGGTCGATGTACCGGTCACGCCCGGCGGGCGTCTTCTCGGCCAGTTCGCGCACGCTTGATCCCATGGACGTACGGTCGCGTGCGGGGTGCCCTCGGCGTCAGCGTGCCCGTACTCATCCCGTACTCATTCGGGGGTGAGTATCTGGGCCTGGGGGTGTCGGCGCGGGTTCGTCGTGGCTGGGCGCGCAGTTCCCCGCGCCCCTTCGGGGCGCCAGTATTCGGGGCGCCGGTTAAACCGTCTGCGCGCCCGGCGCCGGTGCCGTCGCCACCCGTGCCGTGCGGCAGGTGCCGGAGGCCGTCAGGGCGTCGGCGACCTTGTGCGCGGACGCGGCGTCGGCGGTGAGGAACGCCGTCGTCGGGCCGGAGCCGGAGACCAGCGCGGCCAGGGCGCCCGCCGCCGTGCCGGCCGCGAGGGTGTCGGCGAGGGAGGGGAAGAGGGAGAGGGCGGCGGGCTGGAGGTCGTTGGTGACCGTCGCGGCGAGCGCCTCGGTGTCGCCCGTGCGCAGGGCTTCGATGAGCGCGGGGGAGGCTTCGGGGGCGGGCGCGTCCGGGGTGAGCCGGTCGAACTCGCGGTACACGGCGGGCGTCGAGAGCCCGCCGTCGGCGACGGCGAACACCCAGTGGAAGGTGCCGCCGACCTCCAGCGACTGAAGCTTCTCGCCTCGCCCGGTGCCGAGCGCGGCGCCGCCGACCAGGCTGAACGGCACGTCGCTGCCCAACTCGGCGCAGATGTCGAGCAGTTCCTCGCGGGACGACTTGGTCCCCCACAGCGCGTCGCACGCCACGAGCGCGGCGGCGCCGTCCGCGCTGCCGCCCGCCATGCCCCCGGCGACGGGGATGTCCTTGGCGATGTGGAGGTGGACGTCGGGGGCGATGCCGTACCGCGCGGCGAGCAGTTCCGCGGCCCGCGCCGCCAGATTCGTACGGTCAAGGGGCACTTGGCCGGAGCCGGGCCCCTCGCAGGTCACCCGCAGCTCGTGCGCGGGGGTGACCGTGACCTCGTCGTAGAGGCCCACGGCGAGGAAGGCGTTGGCGAGGTCGTGGAAGCCGTCGGGGCGGGCGGCGCCCACGGCGAGCTGGACGTTGACCTTCGCGGGGACGCGTACGGTCACGCTCACGCGGCGGCCTCCTTGTGCTCGGCGATCCGCGCGAACTCCTCGACGGTGAGGGCCTCGCCGCGCGCCTGCGGGGAGACCCCGGCGGCGACCAGGGCGGCCTCGGCGGCGGCCGCGGAACCGGCCCAGCCCGCGAGGGCGGCCCGCAGGGTCTTCCTGCGCTGCGCGAAGGCGGCGTCGACGACGGCGAAGACCTCGCGCTTGGAAGCGCTGGTCTTGACCGGCTCGGCGCGCTTCACGAGCGAGACGAGCCCGGAGTCGACGTTCGGGGCGGGCCAGAAGACGTTCCGCCCGATGGATCCTGCGCGCTTGACCCGCGCGTACCAGTTGGCCTTCACGGACGGGACCCCGTACACCTTCGAGCCGGGGTCGGCGGCGAGCCGGTCGGCGACCTCGGCCTGCACCATCACGAGGGTGCGCTCGATGCTCGGGAAGGTGTCGAGCATGTGCAGCAGGACGGGTACGGCGACGTTGTACGGGAGGTTCGCGACCAGCGCGGTCGGGGCGGGGCCCGGCAGCTCGCGTACGAGCATGGCGTCGCTGTGCACCAGCGCGAAGGAGCCGGCCTTCCGCGGGAGGCGGGCCTCGATGGTCGCGGGCAGCGCCCCGGCGAGTACGTCGTCGATCTCGACGGCGGTGACGTGCGCGGCGGTCTCCAGCAGGGCCAGGGTCAGGGACCCGAGCCCGGGGCCGACCTCGACGACGACGTCGTCCGGGCCTACCTCCGCGGTGCGGACGATGCGCCGGACGGTGTTGGCGTCGATGACGAAGTTCTGGCCGCGCTGCTTGGTGGGGCGTACGCCCAGGGCAGCGGCCAGTTCGCGGATGTCGGCGGGGCCGAGGAGGGCGCCGTGCTCAGTGCTCACCGCACCAGGTTACGTGGGCTGGCCCCTGGGCCTTGTTCCGGCAGCTACGTCTCGTTTTCGGCTGACCGCCGGTGGGGGCTGGTCGCGCAGTTCCCCGCGCCCCTTACGGGGCGCTCAGCCGACGGTTTCTCGCGCCCCGTCAGGGGCGTGCGGTCGTGCCCCGTCAGGGGCGCGGGGAACTGCGCGAGCAACCACTACGCACCCGCGGGGAAACGTCAGCCCCGCAGATGCCGCCCACAGTGGGGCCAAGGGGCGGCACCGCGCTGAACGTAGAGTTTCTTCGCTCGGAACGTCTGTTCCGAGGCCGACGCGTCCTGGGGGCGCCCCGTGCCGCCAAGCCCCTGCCAGGTCCTCGTGTCGAACTGGTAGAGGCCGCCGTACGTGCCCGAGGGGTCCACCGCCCCCGGCCGACCCCCCGACTCGCAGCGGGCCAGCGAACTCCAGTCGAGGCCGTCCGCCCCGGCCACCGAGGACGGCATCCGCTTCGTGCCGACCTTCACGATCCGGTTCTGCGGCTCCCGCACCACCTCGGAGCCGATCCGCCGCGGCCGCTGCTTGACGCCGTTGACGCTCCGCAGCGCGTACGTCACGCGCCGCGCGCCCTGCCGCCCCGCCTGCACCACGACCTCCGTGCCCCGGAACAGCGTCGGATCCTGCACTCGCTTCACCTCGAAGGGGATCGCCTCCTCCCTGACCTCCTTCGACCCCCTGATCCGCATGACGGTGACCGTCATCCCGTCGCGCGGGAAGCTGTCGGGCGCCACCGACGTGGTGTCCTGCCCGCGCAGCGTGACCCCGGCCTCCGCGACGGCCTCCCCCACGGTCGCCGCGTTCGTACGGATGGTCCGCTCCCGCCCGTCCGCCATGATCGTGACGGTGCGTTCCGTGCGGACGGCGAGGTCGAGCCCGTCGCGGCCGATGCGCCGGCTGCGCGAGGCCGACAGGTGGGCGCCCTCCGCGCGCACCCCGAGCTGGCGCAGGGCGCCGTCGACGGTGCGTGCCGTCGTCCACACCTGGCGCCGCTCGCCGTCGAGGGTGAGCCGCAGGGGGCGGCCGTAGCGGACGGCGACCTCGTCGCCGCTGGCCAGGGCGGTGCCCGTCGCGGGCGCGACGATGTCGTGGGCGCCGACGGCGAGGCCTTCGTCGGCGAGGAGTTCCCCGACGTCGTCGGCGAAGGTGTGCAGGGTGCGCGGCTTGCCGTCGACGCTGAGGAGTACCGCCTTGTCCTCGGCGACGAACGCGGAGGTGCCGCCCGCGAGGAACGCCACGACGAGCGCCTGCGGCACCAGGCGCCGCAGCCCCTCGGCCCGCTCGGAGGGCGGGGGGCCGCCGGTGCCCCGAGCGGTCTTCGCGCGGCGGGCGGCCCGCCGCGCCTCGGCCCGGCCGCCACCGGGCAGCGCACCGGACGGCGGGGGGCCGGTGACCTGGCCCGGCACATAGGGCTGGGGGTGCGGCTCGGTCGGCGCGTAGGACCGGGCGTGCGGCTCGGTCGGCTCGTAGGACTGGGCGTCCGGCTCGGTCGGCTCGTACGGCAGGGCGTAGGGCTCGTACGGCGCTTCATACGTCTCGTACTGCGCGTTGCTCACGATGACGCTCCAGAGGTCCGGACCGGGCGGACAGAACCTAGCGGAGGCGTCGTCACTCTCCAAAGTCGACTTGCTACGGAGCGTCGTGGCGTTATCGGTCAGTAATCGAAGGCGCGCGCGGTGTTCGCAGAGACGGCCGCCGCCATCTCGTCCTCGTCGATGCCGCGCACCTGGGCCATGGCGCGCACGGTGACCGGGATGAGATACGGCGCGTTCGGCCGCCCCCGGTAGGGCGCGGGCGTGAGGAACGGCGCGTCCGTCTCGACGAGTACCAGTTCGAGCGGCGCGACGGCCAGCGCGTCCCGCAGCCCCTGCGCGTTCTTGAACGTGACGTTGCCCGCGAACGACATGAAGTAGCCGTGTTCCGCGCAGATCTGGGCCATCGCGGCGTCACCGGAGTAGCAGTGGAAGACGGTGCGCTCGGGGGCGCCCTCCTCCTTCAGGACGCGCAGGACGTCCTCGTGGGCCTCGCGGTCGTGGATCACGAGGGCCTTGCCGTGGCGCTTGGCGATCTCGATGTGGGCGCGGAAGGAACGCTCCTGGGCGGCCATGCCCTCGGGCCCGGTGCGGAAGTAGTCGAGGCCGGTCTCGCCGACGCCCTTGACGTGCGGCAGCGCGGCGAGCCTGTCGATCTCCGCGAGCGCCTCGTCGAGCGCGCCGTCGCCGCCCGCCTCGCGCGCGCCCTGCCGGGACCAGCCGTCGGGGTCGCCGAGCACGATGCGGGGCGCCTCGTTGGGGTGAAGGGCGACCGTGGCGTGGACGCTTTCGTGCGCGGCGGCGGTGTCCGCCGCCCACTGGGAGCCCCGGATGTCGCAGCCGACCTGGACGACCGTGGTGACCCCCACGGAGGCCGCCTTGGCCAGGGCTTCCTCCACGGTGCCCGACTGCATGTCGAGGTGGGTGTGCGAGTCGGCGACCGCCACCTGGAGCGGTGCGGGCAGGGGCGGCGGCGCGTCGGCGTTCTTCGAAGGCATACGTCGATCCTACGAACGCGCGGAGCCGGACCGCTCGCCCGGAGCCGCGCGGACCGCCCCGGACCGGGCTGCGTCACCGCGCCTTGCGGTGCTGGAAGGGGTGCAGCAGATCGGACAGGTGCCAGTGGTGCCCGCGCCCGCCCGCCGACGCCACCGGCACGGGACCTGGGCCCTCCCCCACCAC
>NZ_WMBF01000398.1:0-5981 GCF_019400875.1 Streptomyces anatolicus
CCCCGGAACCCACCGCCCCGGAACCGCAGACCCCAGCGCCTCACCGCCCCCGCAGCCGGCTGAAGCTCCTCGCCGCCGCCGGTGCCGCCGCGTTCACCCTTACGGCCGGTCTCGCCACGCCACTCGATCCGGTCCCGCGGCAAGCCGAGGCCAAGGGTGACGGAGGCAAGAAGGTCCTCACCGTCGCCGTGGCGCAGAGCGTCGACTCGCTCAGCCCCTTCCTCGCCCAGCGGCTGCTCAGCACCAGCATCCACCGGCTGACGTACGAGTACCTGACGAACTACGACGCCAAGAACAACAAGGCGATCGCGGGCTTCGCCACCGACTGGAAGGCGTCCGCCGACAAGCTGACGTGGACCTACACCATTCGTAAGGACTCCAAGTGGTCGGACGGGAAGCCCGCCACCGCCGAGGACGCCGCCTGGACGTTCAACAAGGTGATGTCCAAGGAGGGCACCGCCACCGCGAACTCCAACTTCGTCACCAACTTCCGGAAGGTGACCGCGCCCAGCCCCACCAAGCTGGTCATCGAGCTGAAGAAGCCGCAGGCCACGATGGCCGCGCTGGACGTGCCGATCGTCCCCAAGCACGTATGGGAGAAGGTCGACGACATCTCCAAGTTCAACAACGACAAGGACTTCCCTGTCGTCGGCAACGGCCCGTTCATCCTGACGGACTACAAGGTCGACCAGTACGTGCGGCTCAAGGCCAACAAGGACTTCTGGCGCGGTCCGGCCAAGTTCGACGAGCTGGTCTTCAAGACGTACAAGGACCAGGACGCGGCCGTCTCCGCGCTCAGGAAGGGCGAGGTGTCGTTCGTCGCCGGGCAGCCCGCGCTGACCCCGGCGCAGGCCAACTCCCTGGCGAACGAGGAGAACATCAAGGTCAATGAGGGGCCGGGCCGTCGTTTCTTCGCCATCGCCACCAATCCGGGGGCGAAGACGAAGGATGGCGAGAAGTTCGGTGACGGCCATCCGGCGCTGCTCGACAAGAAGGTCCGCCAGGCGCTCTTCCTCTCCGTCGACCGCGAGGCGATCGTCGACAAGGTCTTCCAGGGCAACGCCGTCGAGGGTGCGGGCTACATTCCGCCGCGCTTCTCCGAGTACGCCTGGAAGCCGTCGGCCGACCAGGAGCTGAAGTACGACCCGGAGAAGGCCGCCCGGCTCCTCGACGAGGCCGGTTACAAGAAGAACGGCGACGGCAAGCGCGTCGGCAAGGACGGAAGGCCGCTGGACTTCCGGATCCTGTGCCACGCCACGGACCCCAATGACAAGGCCGTGGGCAAGTATCTGAAGGAGTGGTGGGGGGAGCTGGGCATCGGGCTGAAGGTCAACTGCCTCGATGACGTCTCCGTGCCGTGGTACGCGGGTGAGTACGATCTGGCGTTCGACGGCTGGTCCGTCAACCCGGACCCGGACTTCGTACTCGGCATCCACACCTGCGCCGCGCTGCCCGTGAAGGCGAAGGAGAGCGCCGCCACCGACAACTTCATCTGCGACAAGAAGTACGACGAGCTGTACGCCGAGCAGCTCGCGGAGTACGACCCGGACAAGCGTGCGGACATCGTCAAGCGGATGCAGTCGTGGCTGTACGACTCGGGGTACATGAACGTCCTCGCGTACCCGAACGCCGTCGAGGCCTACCGCACCGACCAGATCAAGTCCATCACCACCATGCCGACGGCCGCGGGGAACATCTACGGCCAGGATGGATATTGGAGCTGGTGGTCAGCCGTACCCGCGGAGGGGAAGAGTTCCTCCAAGGATGGCAGCTCGACCGGTGTCATCATCGGTATCGCCGCTGCCGCGGTGGTGCTCGTGGGCGGCGGAGTCCTGTTCGCCCTGCGCCGCCGTTCTACCGCAGAGGACCGCGAGTAACGCATGACCGCTGACAGCAATCCCGCACTGCTCGACACCGAGGGCCCGCCGGGCCCCGGGGCCGACGGCGACCCAGCGAAGGCCGGGCCGGCGTCGGCCCGCGGGCCGAGGGCCCGCAACACCCGCGCCTATCTCCTCTATGTGGCGGGCAAGCTCGGCGGCGCGCTCGTGTCGCTGTTCGCCGTGCTCGTCACCAGCTTCTTCCTCTTCCGGCTCATCCCCGGCGACCCCGTCAAGCAGATGACGGGCGGCAAGCGCGTCTCGGCCGAGCAACTGGCCGCGATGCGCAAGGAGTTCGGCCTCGACAAGCCGGTCATGGCCCAGTTCTGGGACTACACCGGCAAGGTGCTGAGCGGCGACTTCGGTACGTCGTACCAGTTCCACGCCCCCGTGATGGAGAAGATCACCGAGGCGCTGCCCGCGACCCTGCTCCTCACCGGAACGGCGTACGTCCTCTACACCCTCATCGGCATCTGGCTCGGCACGCGCACGGCCTGGCGCAACGGCAGGCTGGGCGACCGCGTCCACACCGGCCTCGCGCTGACGCTGTACTCCGTGCCGTCGTTCTGGCTCGGGCTGCTGCTGATCATCACCTTCTCGGTGGGGATCGGGCCGATTCCCGGGATGTTCCCCACGGGTGGCCTGGAGTCCGGCGGTGAGACGGGCTTCGCGTACGTCATCGACGTCGCCCACCACATGGTGCTGCCCGTCATCACGCTGGTCGCCGTCGGGTACGCGCAGACGCTGCTGGTCATGCGGTCCTCGCTCCTCGACGAGATGGGCAGCGACTATCTGACGACCGCGCGCGCCAAGGGGCTCCGCGACGATCTCGTACGCCGCCGGCACGCCGTCCCGAACGCGCTGCTGCCGACCGTGACGCTGATGTTCGTCAATCTCGGCACGGTGGTGGCCGGCGCGATCCTCGTCGAGACCGTCTTCTCCTGGCCGGGGCTCGGCGGGCTCTTCTACGCGGCGCTGAGCGTGCCCGATCTGCCGCTGGTGCAGGGGCTGTTCTTCGTCTTCTCGGCCGCTGTGATCCTGATGAACACTCTCGCCGACGTGATCTATCCGCTGCTCGACCCCCGGGTGGGCCGATGACGACCGACTCCGCACCGACCACCCCCACCGCGCCGGAGAAGAGCGCGCGCTCCCTGGCCTGGACGCGGCGCAGGCACTCCGCGGCGCGCTTCTGGCGGGACTACCGCACGCACAGGGCCGGGCTCTTCGGGCTCGCGACGCTGGTCCTGATCGCCCTCGCCGCCGTCCTCGCGCCGCTGCTCGTCGGCTCGAACGCGCAGAGCGTGACCGACGCGCCGGGTGCGCCGATGGAGTCGCCGAGCGCCGAATTCCCGCTGGGGACCGACCAGTTCGGGCGCAGCCTCCTTGGCCTGCTGGTGTGGGGCGCGCGGATGTCGCTCACCGTGGGGCTGCTCGCCGCCGTGCTCTCGGTGGCCATCGGCACGCTCGTGGGCATCACGGCCGGGCACTTCAAGGGCTGGTACGCCACGGTGATCATGCGCGTCACCGACTGGTTCCTGGTGATGCCGACGCTGGTGCTCGCCATCGCGCTGGCCGCGGTGATGTCCGGCAGCGTCTGGACGATCATCCTGGCGATCGGCGTGACGACCTGGCCCACGACCGCACGCCTGGTCCGCGCGCAGACCCTCGCGGTGGAGTCCCGCCCGTACATCGAGCGGGCGCGGGCGCTCGGCGGCGGCCACGGCCACGTCATGGCCCGGCATGTGCTGCCCAACGTCATGCCGCTCGTCCTCGCGCAGACCACCCTCGTCATCTCCAACGCCATCCTCACCGAGGCCACGCTCGCCTTCCTCGGCCTCGGCGACCCGACGAGCGTGTCGTGGGGCGGCCTGCTCCAGGACGCGCGCGAGGCGGGTGCGGTCAGCGCGGGCCACTGGTGGTACCTCGCCCCGCCCGGTCTCGCCATCGCGCTGGTCGCGCTGGCGTTCACGCTGTGCGGCCGTGCCGTGGAATCCGTGCTCAACCCCAGGCTGGGGGCTTCCCGTTGACCGACCTGACCGACTCGACCGACCTGTCCAAAGCCAGCGTGCGGCGTCTTCTCGACGTACGTGATCTCGAAGTGACGTACGCGAACGGCGCCGCAGCCGTGCGCGGGGTGAACCTCCACGTCGACGCGGGCCAGAAGCTCGGCGTCGCCGGCGAGTCGGGGTGCGGCAAGTCCACGCTCGCACTGGCGCTGCTGCGGCTGCTCCCCGCGGGGACGAAGGTGTCCGGCGAGATCCTGCTCGACGGCGAGGACGTCCTCACCATGAAGTGGGGGCAGGTGCGCGCGGTGCGCTGGGCGGGCGCCTCGATCGTCTTCCAGGGCGCGATGCACTCGCTGAACGCCGTGCACCGCATCGGCGACCAGATCGCCGAGCCGATCCTGCTCCACAGGAAGGCCACACAGGCGGGCGCCAGGAAGAAGGCCGGCGAACTCCTCGAACAGGTGGGGCTGCCCGCCGCCCGCGCCGAGGCGTACCCGCACGAACTGTCCGGCGGCCAGCGCCAGCGCGTGATGGTCGCCATGGCGCTGGCCTGCGATCCTCGTCTGATCATCGCGGACGAGCCGACCACCGCGCTCGATGTGATGATCCAGGCCCAGATCCTGCGCCTGATCGAACAGCTCGTCTCCGAGCAGGACCTCGGCCTGGTGATGATCAGCCATGACCTGGCGGTGCTCTCCGACACCTGCGACCGGCTCGCGGTGATGTACGCGGGCCGCGTCGTCGAGGAGGGGCCGGCCACGCAGGTCTACGAGGATGCCAAGCACCCGTACGGGAAAGCCCTGTCGGCGGCGTTCCCGCGGATCGGCGACGCGGCGTCCCGGTTCGCGCCGCGCGGCCTGCCCGGCGACCCGCCCGACCCGTCGGCGCTCCCCACGGGCTGCACGTTCCATCCGCGCTGCGCGGTGGCCCTGGACTCCTGTGCGAGCGAGGACCAGGCCCTGCGGGACGCGGGCCCGCACCACCGTGCGGCATGCGTCCACGCGGGCGCGCCGCTCCCGGCGCAGCCCACGTCGGCGCCCGCGACGGCGGAGCGCATGCCGTGACCGAGAGCATCCGTGACGAGGAGCCGCGCATGACCACCCCCGAGCCGGGCGGCGGGCCGCTGCTCTCCGCCAGCGCCCTGCACATCGCCTTCCCCGGCCGCCGGGGCGCACCGACCGCGCGGGCGGTGGACGGCGTCGACCTCGACATCAAGGGCGGGGAGATCGTCGCGCTCGTCGGCGAGTCGGGCTGCGGCAAGACCACGCTGGCCCGTTCGCTGCTCGGCCTGGTGCCGCCGACCTCCGGCAAGGTGACGTTCGCCGGGCAGCCGCTGAACTACTCCGGGCGCGCCCTCAAGGCGTACCGCAAGCGCGTCCAGCTGGTGCTCCAGGATCCCAGCGGCTCGCTCAACCCCCGGCACACGGTGTACGAGGCGGTGGCCGAGGGGCTGCGCATCCACGGGTACGCGGGTGACGAGCGGGCCGCGGTCGCCGGGGCGCTCTCCCGGGCCGGGCTCCGGCCCCCCGAGCGCTTCTTCCTGCATTATCCGCACGAACTGTCGGGCGGCCAGCGCCAGCGTGTCGTCATCGCGGGCGCCCTGGTCCTCGAACCCGAACTCATCGTCGCCGACGAGCCGGTGGCCTCCCTCGACGCGTCCGTGCGCGGCGAGATCCTGGCGCTGCTGCTGCGCCTGCGGGACGAACTGGGGCTCTCCGCACTGGTGGTGACGCACGATCTGGGGCTCGCGTGGAACATCGCGGACCGTGTGGCGGTGATGTACCTGGGCCGGATCGTGGAGACCGGCACGGTGGAGGAGGTGCTGACGTCCCCTCAACATCCATACACGCAGGCCCTGTTGTCGGTGCTGCCGGAGGCGCCCGGGGAGCCGGTGGTGCTCACGGGCGAGCCGCCGGATCCGTCCCGTATCCCGGGGGGCTGCCGGTTCCATGTGCGGTGTCAGGTGCTTGCCTCCGGCGAGGCGGAGGCGGCGGGCGTCGCGGGCAGGTGCCGTACGGAGGATCTGGCCGTGCTCTCCGGCGCCGGGCGGACGCAGGTGGCGTGCCACTGGGCGGGGGCTGGCGGGAGCGCCTTGGGG
>NZ_WMBF01000399.1:0-5965 GCF_019400875.1 Streptomyces anatolicus
AGAAAGGGGTAGGGGCGGCGGGGCCCCGCGCCCTTCGCGGTGCTCCGGGTGTCCGGATGGCGACCGCCCATCAGGATCAGCGGGTCGAACATGACGATCACGCCCGCCAGGAGCAGGAAGGCGAGCGGCCCGATCATCATCGGCGCGAGGATCTCGGCGGGCGAGTCGCCGGGCGGGGCCGCTCCCGAGCCGTGCAGATGGACGCTGAGGGCCGCCATTCCGGTGTAGTGCATCCCGCTCACGGCCAGGCCCATGACGAGGCTCGCGCCGAGGCTCCACAGGAAGCCTCTGACCTGCGCGGCCGCCCAGAGCGCGGCGGTGGCGGCGGCCATGGCGATGGCGACGGACGCGGCGACGGTCAGCGTGTTGTACTCCAGCGTCCCGCGCAGGCGCATACCGGCCATTCCCAGGTAGTGCATGGACGCCACGCCGAGTCCTGTGATGGTGCCGCCGGTGAACAGAGCGGTCCCGGTCGCGCCGCGGTAGCCCACGATGAAGATCCCGATGCCCACCATGACGATGGCGACGGCGAGGCTCGCGAAGGTCAGCGCCTTGTCGTAGTGGATGGGCGCCTCCTTGACGGTGAAGCCCATCATCGCCACGAAGTGCATGGTCCAGATGCCGGAGCCGATCGCGGCCGAGCCGAGCGCGAGCCAGCCGGGCCGCCAGGAGTGGGCGACGAGCAGCGATCTGGTCGTACAGCGCAGCCCGAGCGCTCCCCCGAGGCAGGCCATGACGTAGGCCACCACCGGGGTGACGACTCCGTAGCTGAACCCGTCGACCGTGCCCTGCATGCGCGGTAGCCCTCCCGCCTGTTGTGCCCAAATGCCCCGAAACGCCCCATACACCCCCTACCGTCGGCCATCTGAAAGACCGTCGGCTGACGCAGAGAGTAAAGCTCACGCCGGGACGCCAGAACGATTTTCCGGCAAAGAATCGCGCTACCCGCGCGCGGGGTCCTCGACTTTGGTGACTCCGTTCAATCTGTGGCCATCCTGCACCTGTTTCCCGTTGGCCGTGGACTGTCACTCTCGACCGGTCCGCGATCTCACGACGCGAGGAGAACCCGTGTTCGCACGCGCTGCCGCTGCCACCACCGCCGCCCTCTTGGGGGCCTGTGCACTCGTCCTCCCCTCCGCCCCCGCTTCCGCACAGGCGCCCGCGACGCCGCAGGCCGCCCACCACGGCAGGCCGCTGGTCGTCGCCCACCGCGGCGCCTCCGCGTACGCCCCGGAGAACACCCTGGCGGCCATCGACAAGGCGCGCGACATGGGGTTCCGCTGGGTCGAGAACGACGTCCAGCGGACCAAGGACGGCGAACTCGTGATCATGCACGACGACAACCTGAAGCGGACGACGAACGTCGAGGAGGTCTTCCCCGACCGTGCCCCATGGAAGGTCGCGGACTTCACGGCGGCGGAGATCGCGCGGCTCGACGCGGGCAGCTGGTTCAGCCCGAAGTACGCCGGTGAGCGCGTGCCGACCCTCAGGCAGTACATGCGCCGCGTCTCGCGCAACCACCAGAGCCTCGTCTTCGAGTTCAAGAAGCCCGAGCTCTATCCGGGCATCGAGTACCAGGGCCTGCGCGTGCTGCGCGAGACGGGCTGGCTCGACAAGAGCCACGTACGGAACAGACTGGTCATCCAGAGCTTCAGCGCCAACAGTGTGCGGACCGTGCACGCGGTGCGGCCGGATGTGAAGACCGGCTTCCTCGGCACGCCCCCGGTCGCCGACCTGCCCGCGTACGCGCGCTTCTCCGACCAGATCAACTCGACGCACACCTCCATCTCGGCCGACTACGTCTCCGCGATCCACGCGCTCAGGGGCCCGCACGGCAAGCCCCTCGAGATCTTCACGTGGACGGTGAACGACGCCCCGAACGCGGTGCGCGCCGCGAAATTCGGCGTGGACGGGATCATCACCAATGCGCCCGACGTCGTACGCAGGGCGCTGCGCGGCTTCTGAGGCTCGACTCGGCGCGGCGCGTTGTCAGTGGGCGGCCGTACGGTGGTCGGCATGAACGAGGACCAGCGCCGGGAGGACCAGCGCCAAGAGGACCGGCGGCAGGCCGTGTGGGCCGTCGTGGGCAGCGGCATCGGCCCGCTGCTGCTCGCCGCGACCGGCGAGGGACTTGTCACGGTGGCCTTCCACGCCACGGACGAGGTGCGGGACAGGGCTCTGGACCGGCTCGGCTCCCGGCTGGGCGCCGAGCCGGTCCACGCCCCGCGGTCACCCCTGCTCGCCGAGGCGATACGGCAGCTCGCGGAGTACTTCGCGGGCGGGCGGCGCGACTTCGAACTGCCGCTCGACTGGTCGCTGATATCCGGCTTCAACCGGCAGGTGCTGCGCGAGCTGGCCTCCGGCGTGCCGTACGGCTCTGTGGTGGGCTACGGCGATCTGGCGCGCCGCGTCGGCCAGCCGCGCGCCGCCCAGGCCGTCGGCATCGCGATGGGCGCCAATCCCCTGCCGGTCGTGGTGCCGTGCCACCGCGTGGTGGAGAGCGACGGGGGCATCGGCGGCTTCGGCGGCGGCCTGGAGACCAAGCGGCGGCTGCTCGCGCTGGAGGGGGTGCTTCCGCAGCCGCTGTTCTGAGGGCCCTGCGCTTCCAGGTTCCGAGGGCCTTGTGCTTCCGGGCGCCCTGAGGTGGTGTGCCGGTCCCGGCGGCTCTGTTCCACGCCCCCGCGGCCCCTGGCACACTGCGTCAGTGACCAACACCGTCGACGCCCCTGACATACCCGCGCCGGAGGCGCTGCCCGCCCTGCGCCGCCGTACGACCGCGGTGCTGATCGCCAGTCAGATACTGGGCGGGCTCGGCATTCCGATCGGCATCACGCTGGCTCCCGTGCTCGCGACCGAGATCAGCGGGACGGAGGCGCTGTCCGGCCTCGCGCCCACCGCCTCCGTGGCCGGTACGGCGCTGCTCTCGCTGCCGCTCGCCGCGCTGATGACGTCCCGCGGACGGCGCCCGGGGCTCGTCCTCGCGTATGTGATCGGCGCGCTCGGCGCGGGGCTCGTGGTGCTGGCCGCGGTCATCGAGAGCTTTCCCCTGCTGCTGCTCGGCATGGCGGCCTTCGGCGCGGGTTCGCTGGCCACGCTGCAGGCCCGGTTCGCCGCGGCCGATCTCGCCGAGCCCGAGCGGCGGGGCCGCGCCATCTCCCTCGTCATCTGGGCCACCACCATCGGCTCGGTCCTCGGCCCGAACATCGCCGCGCCCACGAGCCGTGCCTTCTCCGGCACGTCCATCCCCGAGGAGGCCGGGCCGTTCCTCTTCGCGGCCGTGATCTTCGCGGTCGCCGCGCTGGTGGTGGCGGTGCTGCTGCGCCCGGATCCGCTGCTCACCGCCCGGGCGCTGGCACCGCAGGAGGAAGGGACCGCGCGGAGCCGTTCGCTGCGGGCCGGCATCGCGGCGGTGGCCGCCTCGCCGATGGCCCGTCTCGCGCTGGTGACGGTGGCCGTCTCGCACACGGTGATGGTCTCCATCATGGTGATGACCCCGGTCGACCTGGGGCACCACGGGGCGAGCCTGCAGTTGGTCGGCCTTGTCATCAGCGGCCATATCGCGGGCATGTACGCGTTCTCGCCGGTGATGGGCTGGCTCGCCGACCGGTTCGGGCGGCTCTCCGTGATCGGCCTCGCGGTGGGGCTGCTGTGCGGCGCCGCGCTGCTCGCCGGGACGGCGGGAGCGAGCCACGGCCGGACCGCCGCCGGGCTCTTCCTGCTCGGCCTCGGCTGGTCCGCGGGCCTGGTGGCCGGCTCCGCGCTGCTCACCGACTCGGTGGCGCAGCCGGCCCGGGCCGCCGTGCAGGGTCTCTCGGACCTGACCATGAACGCGGCGGCGGGCATCGGCGGGGCGCTCGCGGGCCTGATCGTCGCGCGGGCGAGCTACGGCTGGCTCAACGTCATCGGGGTCTGCGTGGTGCTGCCCATGGCCGCACTCGCTCTGCGCAGGGCGGTGGCGGTCAAGAAGGCGTGACGCGCGCGGGTGGGGCCGCCGGAGGCGGGGCCGGGGGTCACGGCAGCGTGATGTGGTACGCCTTGCGCAGCGTCTCGTGCACGGTCCACGTCGTACGGTCGCCCTCGCGCAGCACGGCCGCGTCGCCGGGGCCGAGCCGCAGGGTGTCGCCGCCCTCGACCTCGACGGTGGCGCGGCCGCTGACGACGACGAAGAGTTCGTTGGCCTCGGTGTCGGTGACCACGCCGGGCGTGATCTGCCAGATGCCGCGCACCTGCTTGCCGTCGGCGGACTCCCACAGCACCTTGCCGGTCACCACGGGGTCACCGGAGACGACCTGCTCCGGGTCGAGCGGCTCGGCCTCCAGCTCGACATCCGGAATGTGCACGGCAAAAGACGCAGCGGTCTGATCATTCGTGGTCATGGCCGGTCACCCTAGCCGGGGGCCGCGCGGGGTCCGTGCCGGGGTCGGTCTTCTCCGTGACGGCCCGGCGGGGGTTTGCCGGGGTGTGCCGCCCGCCAGGGATGAGGGGAGACCCGACAGGCAGGAGGCAGGCCCGTGCTGGTGGTGTCCGACGAGGTGGAGGTGGCTGTCGCGCGGCGGCGGCCCGTGGTGGCGCTGGAGTCCACGATCATCGCGCACGGCCTGCCGAGGCCGCGCAATCTCCAGGTGGCGAAGGACCTCGAAGCGGTCGTACGCGATGGGGGCGCCGTCCCCGCGACGATCGCCGTCCTCGATGGGCGCCCCCATGTCGGCCTGGACAAGGAGCAGTTGGAGCGGGTCGCGAACGACGACTCCCTGCACAAGCTGGGCCACCGCGATCTGCCGCTCGCCGTCGCGACCGGCGCGAGCGGGGCGACCACCGTGTCGGCGACGGCGCTGCTGGCCGCGCGCGCCGGTGTGCGGGTCTTCGCCACGGGCGGGCTCGGCGGCGTGCATCGGGGGTGGACGGTGACGCAGGACGAGTCGGCCGACCTGGGGCTGCTCGCCCGCACCCGGATCACGGTGGTGTGCGCGGGCGTGAAGTCGGTCCTGGACGTGGGGGCGACCCTGGAGCGGCTGGAGACGCTGGGGGTGGCGGTCGCGGGATACCGGACGAACCGTTTCCCCGGCTTCTACCTCGCCGACTCCGGGCACGGCGTGGACTGGGCGCTGCGCTCCCCCGGGGAGGTCGCCGAGGTGATGCGGGCTCAGGACGCGCTCGGCGGGCCCGACACGGCGCTGATCGTGGCGAATCCGGTGCCGGTGGGCGAGCAGCTGGATCCGGTGCTCCACGCGCGCGTGCTCGACGAGGCGCTGCGGGCGTGCGAGGAGCGGGGCATCACGGGGCAGGCGGTCACTCCGTTCCTGCTCGGTGAGTTGGTGCGGCGTACCGAAGGGGCGTCGCTGGCGGCGAACCTCGCGGCGGTGCGCGGCAATGTGCGGCTCGCGGGGCGGGTCGCGGCGGCCTGGGCCGGGCGCTGAGGGTGCGGGCGGCACCGCGCCCCGGCGGGGGTCTGCTGGTCGTGGGGGACGTCGTCACGGACATCGTCGCCCGGCACCGTACGCCACTCGCGTCGGGCACCGACACGGCCGCCGCCATCCAGGCCGTGCCGGGGGGCGCGGGGGCCAACGTGGCGTGCTGGGCCGCGTATCGGGGCTGTCCTGACGTACGCCTCCTGGGGCGGGTCGGCGCCGACTCCGCGGCGTGGCACGAGGCGGCGCTCACGCGCGCGGGGGTGCGGTCGCGGCTCGTCGTCGATCCGGAGGCGCCGACGGGGACGGTGATCTGTCTGGTGGACGTCGGCGCGGGCGCGGAGCGGACGTTCCTCACGGACAGCGGGGCCTCGCTGCGGCTCTCCCCCGCCGACTGGTCGCCCGCGCTGCTCGACGGTGTGGCCTGGCTGCATCTGTCCGGCTACCTGTTCTTCGCCGAGCCGAGCCGGGCGGCGGCCGGTGACGCGCTGGCGGCGGCACGCGCGCGTGGGGTGCCGGTGAGTGTGGATCCGGCGTCGGTGGGGTTTCTCGGGGAG
>NZ_WMBF01000039.1:0-24289 GCF_019400875.1 Streptomyces anatolicus
GTTCGCCCCCCGTGTGGTCGCCCCCGAGTCACCCCCGTACCTCGCTCCCGCCTCGCGGCGGGAGGAGCGGCCAAGGGCGCGGCGCGGTTCCGCCGCCCCGTGTCGGCGGTACCGGCGCCGTGCCCTTCTCCGTGCCCCACACTCTTCCGTCTGCGCAGGTGGGGGCCCATCCGCGCGCGTACTCATCTCGCGATCTAGGTACCTGTACTCAGGAGTGCGCGCTCATCCCCAGGCCGGCCCGCCCCGGACTGGTTACGATCGCCTCCGTGTCCGTACTCCCCCTGGTGTTCACCAGCGGCTGGGCGAGCGGGATCAACGCGTACGCCGTTGTCCTGCTGCTCGGCGTCTTCGGCGCGACCGGGATCAGCGACGAGGTCCCCGAGGCGCTTCAGCGGCCGGATGTGCTGATCGCCGCCGGTGTGCTCTTCGTCTGTGAGGCCGTCGCCGACAAGATCCCGTACGTGGACTCGGTCTGGGACTCGGTGCACACCGTGATCCGGCCGGTGTCGGGAGCCGTGGTGGGGGCGCTCCTCGCGGGGCAGAGCGGGTCCCTCCCGGATCTCGCCGCAGGGGCTGTGGGCGGGACGACGGCGCTGGCGAGCCACGCGGTGAAGGCCGGGACGCGGATGGCGATCAACACCTCGCCCGAGCCGTTCAGCAACGTCGTGATGAGCACGGCCGAGGACCTCGGGGTCGGCGGGATCATCTCCTTCGCGATGTTCTATCCGGAGGCCGCCGCGATCATCGCGGCGGTGCTCCTGTTGCTCGGCCTCTTCCTGCTGGTCTTCCTCGTCTCGCGCATCCGCCGCTTCCTGCGGCGCAGGGCGCAGCGGCGCGAGGAGAGGCGGCTCGCGGCGCGGACGGGGCCGCCGCCGCCCTGAGTCCGGGGCTGCGGCGTGACTGTCAGTGGCGGCCGATAAAGTCCCTGGCATGGCACGGATTGTGGTGATCGGCGCCGGGATGGGCGCCATGACGGCTGCCGCCCGGCTGGCCGTCGCGGGCCACCGGGTGGTGGTGTACGAGCGCGGGCGGACGTACGGCGGCTCGCTCGGCGCGGTCGAGCGTGACGGGTTCACCTTCGACACCGGCCCGGGGCTCCTCCCGCTCCCCGCCGTCTACCGCGACGTGTTCGTCAAGACCGGCAAGGAGCCCCTGGAGGAGTGCGTCACGCTCTCCCAGGTGGAGCCCGCCGTGCGCCACGTCTTCGCCGACGGCACCACGACCGACCTGCCGAACGCCTCGCGCGCGGGCGTCGGCGAGGCCCTGGACGCGGCTCTCGGCGACGGCGCCGGCGCCCGCTGGGCGGCGTTCATGAACCGCGCGAGGGAGACCTGGGACCGCACCCGCCGCCCCCTCCTGGAAGAGCCCCTGTACGCGAACTGGCAGGTGCTCGGCGCCCGCGAGCCCTACCCCGCGGTGCCCCACAAGCGCCTGCTGCGCCGCGAGCGCCGCGCGGCCACGGTCGGTGAGATCGGCGCTCTCGAGCTGGGCGGCGACGCCCGCCTGGTGGCGCTCCTGGAGCAGTTCGCCCTCGCACAGGGCCTCGATCCCCGGACGGCCCCGGCGAGCGCGGCCGTCCTGCCGTACATGGAGCAGACCTTCGGCACCTGGTCGGTGCGGGGCGGTATGCGCGCGCTGGCCACCGCGTTGTACGAGCGGTGCCTGGCCCGCCGGGTCGAGTTCGTGTTCGATGCGGCGGTGGTCCAGATCGTCGAGAAGGACGGCCGTGCGGCGGGTGTGGAGCTGGCGGACGGCACGACGGCCGACGCCGACTTCGTGGTCGCCGGAGTGGCCCCCACCGCCCTGCGCGAGATGCTTCCCGGTGTGGACATACGGGCGCAGGGTGACGTCCCCCCGCGTGCCGGGCTCCCCAGCCGCCTGACGGTCCTCCTTGCCCTGTCCGGCGCCCGCCCCGAGTCCACCCCGCACCGGACGGTGGTGCACTCCGCCGACCGTCAGGACGAGTTGGACCGCCTCTTCGGAGAGCGCCCCGGGCTCCCCGCCTCCCCCACCGTCACGGTGCTGCGCCCCGACGACCCGGACCTCACGCCCGACGGCGCGCACGAGGCGGTGACGCTCACGGCGACGGTGCCCGCGCACCTGGAGGTGACCCCGGCCGACGTGGAGCGGGTGATCTCCCGCGCCGAGGCCGCGGTCCCCGGGCTGCGCGAGCGCCTGCTGTGGCACGAGGTGCGCACCCCCGCCGACATCGCGGAGGCCACCGGCGCCGAGGGCGGCGCGGTCCCGCCCCCGGCGCTCGCCGCGGCCGGCGGAAAGCTCCTGCACCCGGCCAACGGCACCCGGCTGCCGGGCCTGTTCGCGGTCGGCGGCTGGTCGCACCCCGGCGGCGGCCTGCCCCACGCGGGCATGTCGGGCGCGCTGGTGGCGGGGCTGATCGTCGAGGGGCCGGAGTTCCGCGGCTCGCAGTGACGGCCTCCGGAGAGGCTCAGTAGCGGTACTGCTGCCCGTTGTGACCGGAGTGCCCCTGGCCGTCGGCGGACCCGTCCTGGTAGGGGTACGGCTGCTCCGGTGGGAGTTCACCGCCGTAGGGCTCGTCGGTGGTGCGCTGGTGCGGCACCCAGACACCGCCGGGCGGGGTGTCGTTGTACACCTCGCCGAGCCCGCCGTAGGTGTCGCCGCCGTACGGGGCGTAACTCTGCTGGCCGCTCTGCTGATCGCCCTGCTGGCCGCCGTACGCGTCGTAGCCCTGCCCGGCGCCGTAGGTCTGCGTGCCGACGTACGGGTCGGAGTACGCGGCGTACTGCTGGTGCCCGGTCTCGTCGTAGCCGTAGCTCTGCTGGTCGTAGCCGGTGTAGGCCGCCGCGTCATAGCCCTGGCCGTCACCCTGATAGGTGTCGCCCGCGGCCGGCGGGGCGTACGCGGCGTCGCTGTACACGCCGTACTGCCCGGTGTCGTCGGGCAGCGGCTCCGGCGCGTAGACCCCCGGGTCGTGCTCTGGCGGCGGCGGGACCTGCTCGTACTCCAGGTCGGAGACCTGAAGCGCCGGTTCCGTCACCGGCGCGGCGGCCCGCGCGGGCTTCTTGCGGCGCTTGCTGAGCCCCGGCTTCCCGCCGAGCGCCCAGCCGGTGGAGAAGCCCCGGCGGAACGAGAGCGTCACGTAGGTCTGGCCCGTGGCGAAGGCGATGGCGCCGACCGCGATGAGCCACACCGCCGGCAGCAGCACGCCCACGACGACACCGAGGAAGCCCACGAAGGCCAGCAGGCGCCAGCGCAGCCTGGCCTTGTACTGCAGCAGGACCTCGCCGAGCAGCCACAGCGCGACGAACCCGAACGCGATGTAGAGGACCGTCCAGCCCACGTACGCCCCTCTCCCCTACGGCCGCCGCCCGTGGACACGGGGGTACGGCCGTTCAGGCCTGCCGGTGCAGGCCAAGATTCTCGTAGATTTCCAGCGTCGCCGTGGAGTTGTTGAGCGTGATGAAGTGCAATCCCGGCACGCCTTCGGCCAGCAATCGCGCGCAGAACTCCGTCGCGAACTCGATGCCAATGGAGCGTACAGCGGCGGGATCGTCTTTCGCCGCGAGGATCCTGTCTTTCAGCTCGGCCGGGAACACGGCGTTGCTGAGCTGGGGCAGCCGGTCGAGCTGGCGGACGTTGGTGACCGGCATCATCTCGGGGATGATCGGCGTCGCGCAGCCCGCCGCCTCGACGCGGTCGCGCAGCCGCAGATACTCCTCGGGGTCGAAGAACATCTGCGTGATCGCGTAGTCCGCGCCGGCCTTGCACTTGTCGATGAAGTACCGGGTATCGGACTCCCAGTCGGGCGAGCGGGGGTGCATCGCGGGGAAGGCGGCGACGCCCACGCAGAAGTCGCCGGACTCCTTGATCAGTTCGACCAGTTCGGCGGCGTACGTCAGGCCCTCGGGGTGCGCGACCCACTCGCCGAGCGGGTCGCCGGGCGGGTCGCCGCGGACCGCGAGCATGTTCCGGATCCCGGCGTCCGCGTACTGCCCGATGATGTTGCGCAGCTCGGCCACGGAGTGGTCGACGGCGGTCAGGTGTGCGACCGGCGTCAGGGTGGTGTCGGCGACGATCTGCTGGGTCTCCTTGACCGTGCCGGTGCGCGTCGAACCGCCCGCTCCATAGGTCACGGAGACGAAGTCCGGGGCGACCGCCTCGACCCGGCGCAGCGCGTTCCACAGATTCCGCTCGCCCTTCGGGGTCTTCGGCGCGGAGAACTCGAACGAGTACGTCTTCTTGCCGGTCGCGAGCATGTCGCGCACGGTGCGTGCGCGGTCAGTCCTGGTGGAAGCTGTGCCTAGGGCCATATGGGCAGGTTAGCCAGGCGGCGGCGGTCCCCCAACCGGGTCTTGGGATTTCACCGGATTTGCCGGTTTCTTGTCCACGGATCGGACACGGCCGGGAGAGGACTCGGGCGTCGCCGAGCCGCGCCTCAGTCGGCCGTACGCAGCCGCTTCGCGAAGTCCGCCGCGGCCGCGCCCGGGTCGTCGGCCTCGGTGATCGCCCGCACGACGACCACGCGCCGCGCGCCCGCTTCGAGCACCTGGTCGAGGTTGCCCGCGTCGATGCCGCCGATGGCGAACCAGGGGCGGTCCGTGCCGAGCGCGGCCGTGTAGCGGACGAGGTCGAGGCCCGGGGCGTAACGGCCCGGCTTGGTGGGCGTGGGCCAGCAGGGGCCCGTGCAGAAGTAGTCCACGCCCTCCTGGACGGCGGCCGCCGCGGCCTCGGACTCGGCGTGCGTGGAACGGCCGATGAGCACGTCGTCGCTACTGGCGCCGAGGATGGCGCGGGCCGCACCGACCGGCAGGTCGCCCTGGCCGAGGTGCAGCACGTCGGCGCCGCTGGCGTGCGCCACGTCCGCGCGGTCGTTCACCGCGAGGAGCTTGCCGTGGCGCCGGGCGGCGTCGGCGAAGACCTGGAGGTGCTCCAGCTCCTCACCGGCCTCCATGCCCTTGTCGCGCAGCTGCACGATGTCGACGCCGCCCGCGAGGACGGCGTCGAGGAACTCGGGGAGGTCTCCCTGGCGCTTGCGGGCGTCCACGCACAGGTAGAGCCGGGCGTCGGCGAGCTGGGCGCGCGGATGGTCGGCGGCCATGGAGAGGTCCCCCCGGTGTCGATGGGCGTGCGGGCCGCGCGTCACGCGGCCCGCACCCCGAACGGTGTGTTCAGTCGTACGACGAACGCCTGCTCAGACGGCGAGCGCCTGGGCGCGGCGCTTCACCTCCGTGCCGCGATTCTCGCTCAGCGCCTGCGCGGGGGTGCCGGGCAGGGTCGGGTCGGGGGTGAAGAGCCATTCGAGCATCTCTTCGTCGGAGAAGCCGTCGTCCCTCAGGAGCGTCAGGGTGCCTGTCAGGCCCTTGACGATCTTGTCGCCGTCGATGAAGGCGGCCGGCACCTGAAGCGTCCGGTTCTCACCACGGCGTACGGCGATCAGCTGGCCCTCCTTGACCAGCTGGCGCACGCGCGTGACCTCGACATCGAGCATTTCCGCGATGTCGGGGAGGTGGAGCCAGGCGGGGACGAGAGCGTCGGTCTTTGCGTCAATCTCGGTCACGGGGCAAGGGTATCTCTGGCCGGGGGCCCGGGCGTGCGGGGCGCTCCTTCAGGGAAGCGTTCTCCCCATAGCGCTGCCTGCAGTGCCCCTACAGCGCCGCCTTCTTGAGCGGGACCGAGGGGTCCATCGCCAGGGCCGGGTCCAGGTGGGTGGCCGTCTCGATCAGTTTGCGGCCCTGCGCCAGGTCCCTCGGGCGGCCCACCGCGAGGACCGCCACCAGGGCGCCCTCGCGCAGCCAGCAGACCGACCAGGCCACGCCCGTGGGGTCGCCGCGCCGGACCAGTTCGTCGGAGTCCGTGTGATGGCCCGCGTACTGCACGAAGCGGCCGAACTGCTCCGACCAGAAGTACGGCACCGGGTCATACGCCACCGGGGTCTCGCCGATGATGTTCGCCGCCACCGTGCGCGGGCCCTGGAGGGCGTTGTCCCAGTGGTGCACGAGCAGGCGCTCGCCGTACCTCCCCGAGGGGAAGGAGGCGCAGTCGCCGACCGCGTAGACATCCGGCACCGAGGCGCGCAGGTGGTCGTCGGCCAGGACCTCCCGGTGGGCGCCGAGCGCGATGCCGGAGCCGGTCAGCCAGGCCGTCGCGGGCCGTGCGCCGATGCCGACGACGACGGCGCCCGCGGGCAGCCGCGTCCCGTCGGCGAGGATCACGGCGCCGGGCTCGACGCGCTCCACGCGCGCGTGGGTGCGCAGTACGGCTCCGGAGTCGGCGTACCAGCCCGCCATGGGCGCGGCGACCTCCGCGGGCAGCGCCCCCATGAGCGGGCGGCCCGCGGCCTCGACCACGGTGACGGCGCAGCCCGCCTCGCGCGCGGCCGTGGCGAACTCGGCGCCGATCCAGCCCGCCCCCACGACCACGATGTCGTACTGCTCGGCGAGGACCGGCCGCAACCGCTCGGCGTCGTCCAGGGTGCGCAGGAGGTGGACCCCGGGGACGCCGTCGGCGCCCGGCAGCCTGATCGGTTCGGCGCCGGTCGCGAGGACCAGGACGTCGTAGCCGAGCGGGCCGTCGCCGGTGTCCAGTTCGTGGTCGGCGGGCCGCACCCCGGTGACCTCGCGGCCCAGGGTGAGGTCGATGCCGAGCGCCTCGAAGTCGATGTCGAAGGCGGAGCCCTCCGCCTTGCCGAGCAGCACCGCCTTGGACAGCGGCGGCCTGTCGTAGGGCTGGTGGGGTTCCGCCCCGATGAGGCTGATGGTGCCGGTGAACCCCTGTTCGCGCAGGGCCACGGCGGTCTGCACCCCGGCCATCCCGGCGCCGACGATGACCACGTGCCGCCCGGCCCGGCCCTGCTGCTCGCTCTGCCTCTGCTGCTCGCTCACCCGATCACTGTAGGGCGGCGGGCGGTGGCGCCTTCAGAGGCGGGCGAGGAGATCTCTGACACACCGTCACCGCCCATACCCGGACAGCTCCCCCTACTGCCGCGCGGGGCGACGGGCTAGGGTGGCCGGTGCAGAGCACTCGCGGGAGCCCGGACGCACCGGGCTGAGAGGGAGGCTGGGACGGCCTCCGACCGTACGAACCTGATCCGGGTCATGCCGGCGAAGGGAGGGGCTGGACGCCCATGCGGCCATGTACTTCATCAGATACGTCACCATCGGACACGCCACCACCACGGACCTCGCCCTCATGTACACCACCGGCGGACGCACCACCGGCGGGGTCGAGGGCTCCGACGGACGTCCTCGTCGTGGGGGGCGGGATCATCGGCCTGGTCACGGCCTGGCGGGCCGCCCAGCGCGGGCTCTCCGTCGCCGTCGTGGACCCCGCTCCCGGCGGCGGTGCCGCGCAGGTCGCGGCGGGCATGCTGGCCGCCGTCACCGAGCTGCACCACGGCGAGCAGACCCTGCTCGCGCTCAACCTCGCCTCCGCGCGCCGCTATCCGGCCTTCGCCGCCGAGCTGGCCGAGGCGAGCGGCTGTGGTCCCGGCGGTCTCGGCTACCGCGCGTGCGGCACCCTCGCCGTCGCGCTCGACTCCGACGACCGCGCCCATCTGCGCGAACTGCACGCCCTCCAGCGCCGGTCCGGGCTCGAATCGGAGTGGCTGAGCGGCCGCGAGTGCCGCCGTCTCGAGCCGATGCTCGCGCCGGGTGTGCGCGGCGGGCTGCGCGTGGACGGCGACCACCAGGTCGACCCGCGCAGGCTCGCGGCGGCCCTCCTTGTGGCCTGCGAGCGGGCGGGCGTGGCCCTGCACCGCGCGTGGGCCGAGCGGCTTTCGGTCGTACGCGACCGGGCCCGCGGAGTGGTCCTCGCGGACGGCACCGAGCTGCACGCGGGGCAGACCGTGCTGGCGGCGGGCAGCCTCAGCGGGCGGCTCGCGGGCGTCCCCGACGACGTCCTGCCGCCCGTACGGCCGGTGAAGGGGCAGGTGCTGCGGCTGAGCGTGCCCAAGCCGTACGCGCCGTTCCTGAGCCGCACCGTGCGCGCCGTCGTGCGCGGCAGCCACGTCTACCTGGTGCCGCGCGAGAACGGCGAGCTCGTCGTCGGCGCCACCAGCGAGGAGCTGGGCTGGGACACCACGGTCACCGCGGGCGGCGTCTACGAACTTCTGCGGGACGCCCACGAACTCGTACCCGGCATCACGGAACTGCCGCTGACCGAGACCCGCGCGGGCCTGCGCCCCGGCTCCCCGGACAACGCGCCCCTGCTCGGCCCGACGCGTCTTCCCGGCCTCCAGCTGGCCACCGGGCACTACCGCAACGGCGTCCTGCTGACGCCCCTGACGGGCGAGGTCATGGCGCACTCCCTGGTCACCGGCGAACTCCCCGACGAGGCGCTGGCGTTCACCCCGAGGCGCTTCGCCGAGCCCTCCCTCGTACCCCCTACGCAGTCCTTCACGGAGCAACCCGCATGAGTACGCCCTTGTCCGTATCCGTCAATGGAGAGGTCCGGGAGGTGGCCTCGGGCACCACGCTCGCCGCCCTTGTCGCCACCCTCACCGCGGCGCACTCCGGTGTCGCCGCCGCCCTCAACGAAACCGTCGTCCCGCGCGCGCGGTGGGCCAGCACGGAGCTGACCGCCGGTGACCGCGTGGAAGTACTCACCGCCGTCCAGGGAGGCTGATCCGACCATGGCAGACGACCCCTTCGTCCTCGGCGGGCTCGCCCTCTCCTCGCGCCTGATCATGGGCACGGGAGGGGCGCCCAGCCTCGACGTCCTGGAGCGCTCCCTGATCGCGTCGGGCACGGAGCTGACCACGGTCGCGATGCGCCGCCTCGACCCGGGCGTGCAGGGCTCGGTGCTCTCCGTCCTCGACCGGCTCGGCATCCGCGTCCTGCCGAACACGGCGGGCTGCTTCACCGCGGGCGAGGCCGTCCTGACCGCCCGCCTCGCGCGTGAGGCGCTCGGCACCGACCTGGTGAAGCTGGAGGTCATCGCGGACGAGCGGACGCTGCTGCCCGACCCGATCGAACTCCTGGACGCCGCGGAGACCCTGGTCGACGACGGCTTCACGGTCCTGCCCTACACGAACGACGACCCGGTGCTCGCGCGCAAGCTCCAGGACGTGGGCTGCGCGGCGATCATGCCGCTCGGCTCCCCCATCGGCTCCGGGCTCGGCATCCGCAACCCCCACAACTTCCAGCTGATCGTCGAGCACGCGCGCGTGCCGGTGATCCTGGACGCGGGCGCGGGCACGGCGTCCGACGCCACGCTCGCGATGGAGCTGGGGTGCGCGGGTGTGATGCTCGCCTCCGCCGTGACGCGGGCGCAGGAGCCGGTCCTGATGGCGGAGGCCATGCGGCACGGCGTTGAGGCGGGGCGCCTCGCGTACCGGGCCGGGCGCATCCCTCGGCGGCACTTCGCGGAGGCGTCCTCTCCTGCGGAGGGCATGGCTCGGCTGGATCCGGAGCGGCCGGCTTTCGGCACGCCTTGAGCAAGGCGGGGTTCTGCTCGCTCGCGGCCGGCCGCCGGTGGGGGCTTGGCGCCCAGTTCCCCGCGCCCTTTACGGGGCGCCCCGGCCCGGTGCCTGTCACAGCTCGGCTTCAGTCCCGCCCTGAATTCACCCGGGCGGAACGGGCCGTCGGTGGCGGCTCGTAGACTCCCCTGCGTGGACACGACCCTTCAGGACCCCCTCGTCGGGCAGCTGCTCGACAGCCGTTACCGGATCGAGGGGCGCATCGCGGTCGGCGGGATGGCCACGGTCTACCGGGCCGTGGACACCCGCCTCGACCGCGTGCTCGCGCTCAAGGTGATGCACCCCACGCTGGCGGCCGACGCCTCCTTCGTGGACCGTTTCATCCGCGAGGCCAAATCGGTCGCCCGCCTCTCGCATCCGAACGTGGTCGGCGTCTTCGACCAGGGCACCGACGGGTCGTACGTCTATCTGGCGATGGAGTACGTCGCGGGCTGCACGCTCCGTGACGTCCTGCGCGAGCGCGGCGCGCTCCAGCCGCGGGCCGCGCTCGACATCCTGGAGCCGGTCCTCGCCGCCCTCGGCGCGGCGCACCGCGCCGGGTTCGTACACCGCGACATGAAGCCGGAGAACGTCCTCATAGGGGACGACGGCCGGGTGAAGGTCGCCGACTTCGGGCTCGTACGCGCGGTGGACACCGTCACGAACACGACCGGCACCGTCCTCGGGACCGTCTCCTACCTCGCCCCCGAGCAGATCGAGCACGGCACGGCGGACACCCGCGTGGATGTGTACGCGTGCGGGGTCGTGCTCTACGAGATGCTGACCGGCGCCAAGCCGCACACGGGCGACTCCCCCGCCCAGGTCCTCTACCAGCACCTCAACGAAGACGTGCCGTCCCCGTCGGCGGCCGTCCCGGGGCTCGCCTTCGAGCTGGACGAGCTGGTCGCCTCCGCCACGGCCCGCACCCCCGACGTGCGGCCCTACGACGCGGTGGCCCTGCTCGCCCAGCTCAGGGAGGCACGGTCCGCGCTCAGCGAGGAGCAGCTGGACGCGGTGCCCCCGCAGGCCCGCACGACGGGGCACGACAACGCCGAGGACCGCACCAGCGTGATCCCGCGCGCGGCGCGCTCCACACAGCTCCCGCTCCCCGCCGAGGGCGAGCAGGCGCATGACCGGGGCGGGCAGGACCCGATGAACCGCACCAGTGTCCTGACCACACCGCCGCCCGCCCCGCCCGCGCCCCCCTCCGGGGCGCGGGCGGGGCGCGCCCGGTTCGACCCGCGCCGCCGCACGCTCGTGGTGGTCGCCGCGGTCCTCCTTGCCCTGGGCCTCGGCGCGGGCGTCTGGTACATCAACTCCGGCCAGTTCACGGAGGTCCCGCCGCTGCTCGCGAAGACCGAGGCGCAGGCGAGGCAGCGTCTCGAGGAGGCCGGTCTTGAGGTCAAGGACGTCAAGCGCGCGTACAGCGACACCGACAAGCGCGGCACGGTCATGGACACCGACCCCGCGGCGGGCGACCGCATCCGGCAGAACGGCCAGGTGACGCTGACCGTCTCGCGCGGCCCGGAGAAGGTGAAGGTGCCGGACGTCAAGGGCATCCCGCTCGCGGAGGCGAAGAAGGAGCTGAAGAACTCCGGCCTCGCGCCCGGCATGGTCACCAAGGGCTTCAGCAGCACCATCAACAAGGGCTCCGTGATCAGCACGGACCCGCGGGCGGGCTTCACCCGCAAGGCGGACTCGGCCGTCGCCCTGGTCGTCAGCAAGGGCCGCGCGGTCCAGGTCCCCGACGTGACGGGCGAGTCCGAGGCGGACGCCGTCGCCGACCTGAAGGAGGCCGGGCTCAAGGCGAAGATCATGCCGACCCGTGTCCACTCCGAGGACGAGGACAAGGGGGACGTGGCCAGGCAGTCCCCCGGGGAGGACGAGCAGCTGGCCGAGGGCGACACGGTCGAGCTGACGATCTCCAAGGGCCCGCCGATGGTCGTGGTCCCGGACGTGACCGGGATGGACGTCGACGACGCCGTGGCGAAGCTGGAGTCGGCGGGCTTCGAGGTCGAGAAGGACCGCGGCCTGCTCGGCCTCTTCGGGGACACGGTGAAGGACCAGTCGGTGGACGCGGGCGACAAGGCGCCTAAGGGGTCGACGATCACCATCGAGATCCGATGACCTATCCCACCCCGCTCCGATGGCCGTCCGCCCCCGCGCCCGTGCCACCCTGGACGGTGTGAGCAGCAACAAGTCCCCCGAGAAGGCGCCCATGGCGTCCCTGGGCGCCGCGTCCCGCAATCCCGTCGGCGCCCATGTCCCCGTCGCCGGCGGTCTCGCCTCCGTAGGCCTGCCGTACGCCCGCGACCTCGGCGCCGAGGCCGTCCAGGTCTTCGTCGCCAACCCGCGCGGCTGGGCGACCCCGCCCGGCAACCCCAAGCAGGACGAGGCGTTCCGCGCGACCTGCGCCGCCGAGGGCATCCCGGCGTACGTCCACGCGCCCTACCTCATCAACTTCGGCTCGCACACCGAGGCGACCGCCGAGAAGTCCGTGGACTCCCTGCGGCACTCGCTGCGCCGGGGCCGCGCGATCGGGGCGCTCGGAGTCGTCGTCCACACCGGTTCGGCGACGGGCGGACGGGACCGCGGGGTCGCCCTCAAGCAGGTGCGCGAGCTGGTGCTGCCGCTGCTCGACGAGCTGACGCACGACGACGACCCGTTCCTGCTCCTGGAGTCCACCGCGGGCCAGGGCGCCTCCCTCTGCTCCCGCACGTGGGACTTCGGGCCGTACTTCGAGGCGCTGGACTCCCACCCCAAGCTGGGCATCTGCCTGGACACCTGCCACATCTACGCCGCGGGCCACGACCTGACGGGCCCGGGCGGCATGAAGCAGACGCTGGACCTGCTCGTGGACACGGTCGGCGAGGGCCGTCTGAAGCTCGTGCACGCCAATGACTCCAAGGACGTCGTCGGCGCCCACAAGGACCGTCACGAGAACATCGGCACCGGACACATCGGCGAGGACCCCTTCCGCGAGCTGATGCTCCACCCCGCCACCGAGGGCGTACCGCTGATCATCGAGACGCCCGGCGGCAAGGAGGGGAACGCGGCGGACGTGGCGCGGCTGAAGGGGCTCAGGAGCAGCTAGCGACTCTTGAAAGGTACCCCTGGGGGGTATACGGTTCCTGTGAGGCGACAGGAACCGTTATCCGACGTTGGGGGCTCCTCATGCAGCACGACACACACGCCGAGCATGCGCACCACGGCCACGAGCACGGCCATCAGCACGGCCAGAGCCACGAGCACGGCCAGAGCCACGAGCATGGCCACCAGCACGGCCAGGGCCACGCGCACGGCCCCGGCAAGGTCAGCTGGCGCACGGCCGCGCAGGCCACCCTGCACTGCCTCACCGGCTGCGCCATCGGCGAGGTGCTCGGCATGGTCATCGGCACCGCGCTCGGCTGGGGCAATGTGCCGACGATGGCGCTCGCGATCGCCCTGGCGTTCACCTTCGGGTACGCCCTCACCCTGCGCGGCATCCTGAAGGCGGGCGTCGACTTCAAGACGGCGTTCCGGGTCGCGCTCGCCGCCGACACCCTCTCCATCGCCGTGATGGAGCTGATCGACAACGGCGTGATCGCGCTCTGGCCCGGCGGCATGGACGCGCACCTGAGCGACCCGATGTTCTGGTGGATCCTCGCCTTCGCGCTGGCCGCCGCGTTCGTGGTCACCACGCCGGTGAACAAGTGGATGATCGGCCGCGGCAAGGGCCACGCGGTGGTCCACCAGTACCACCACTGAACGGACACGCCACCCAGGGCCAGGCCCTGGGGCTCAGAGCTCGGGGCCGTCCCCGGGCTCTTCCTGGTAGGAGTAGCGCTGCTCCCGCCAGGGGTCGCCGACGTTGTGATAGCCGCGCTCCTCCCAGAAGCCGCGGCGGTCGGCGGTCATGTACTCGACGCCGCGGACCCACTTGGGGCCCTTCCAGGCGTACAGATGGGGAACCACGAGCCGCAGCGGGAAGCCATGCTCGGCGGTGAGCAGTTCGCCGCCCTTGTGGGTGGCGAAAATCGTGCCCTCGGCGGCGAAGTCGGCCATCCGCAGGTTCGAGCTGAAGCCGTACTCGGCCCAGACCATGACATGGGTGGCCTCGGGCGCGGGCGGCGCCAGCTCCAGGAGCGTGCGGGCCGGCACCCCGCCCCACTCGGCGCCCAGCATGCTGAACTTCGTGACGCAGTGCAGATCGGCGACGACCGTCGCGTACGGCAGGGCCGAGAACTCCTCATGGGTCCAGCACTGCTTCTCGCCGTCCGCGGTGGCCCCGAAGACCCTGAACTCCCAGCGCTCCGGGCGGAACTTCGGCACCGGGCCGTAGTGCGTGACCGGCCAGCCGCGCTGCAGCCGCTGACCCGGCGGAAGCTCCGGCTCCGCTGCCTGTCGAGATGCGCGTTCCGCCGGCTGACCCATGACTCCATCCTGACAGACGGGGGAAGGTGGAGGTGACCAGACGAAGTCTGACAGATACGGATTGGGGCAACTCCTACTAAGCGTGCACTTACTGGACGGCCTCCGAACGCCGGTGCAAAGATGCGCGCTACCTGCCCAGTTACCCGTGTGGAAGGAGCCTCTGCGATGCAGGGCGACCCCGAGGTCATCGAATTTCTCAACGAGCAGCTGACCGCCGAGCTGACGGCGATCAACCAGTACTTCCTGCACGCCAAGATGCAGGAGAACTTCGGCTGGACGAAGCTCGCCAAGTACACCCGCGCAGAGTCGTTCGACGAGATGAAGCACGCGGAGGTGCTGACCGACCGGATCCTGTTCCTCGACGGTCTGCCCAACTACCAGCGGCTCTTCCACGTCCGCGTGGGCCAGACGGTCACCGAGATGTTCCAGGCCGACCGGCAGGTTGAGGTGGAGGCGATCGACCGCCTCCGGCGCGGGATCGAGGTGATGCGGGCCAAGGGCGACATCACGTCCGCCAACATCTTCGAGTCGATCCTCGCGGACGAGGAGCACCACATCGACTATCTCGACACCCAGCTGGAACTGGTCGAGAAGCTGGGCGAGCCGCTCTATCTGGCGCAGCTCATCGAGCAGCCGGAGAGCTAGACCCCCGGTAGGCCTAGGCCGCCTCGTCGAGCGAGGTCAGCACCGGCTCTCCCTGGTCGACGAGCTCGCGGCGCGGGCACGCGCCCCGGCCGAGGAGCGCCTGGATGCGGCGCACGCACGAACCACAGTCCGTGCCCGCCTTGCAGGCCGAGGCTATCTGGCGGGGGGTGCAGGCACCGTCCGCCGCGTGCTTCTTCACCTGCGCCTCGGTGACCCCGAAGCAGTTGCAGACGTACACGCGGCTCACCTCCCGGACGGGGACGGACGGACAGGACTCATCGGTAGCGCCGTCCCGATTGATCGGTGAGGCTAACCTAACCTTACCCATCTCTCCGGGCACACAAAAGCCCCCGATACGCCGGTGGGGCGCGGATCACATGGATCCGCGCCCCACACGTACGTACAGCCGGTAATTACTGGTCGCGGTACATCTCCGCCACCAGGAACGCCAGGTCGAGCGACTGGCTGCGGTTGAGCCGCGGGTCGCAGGCCGTCTCGTAGCGCTGGTGCAGGTCGTCGACGAAGATCTCGTCGCCGCCGCCCACGCACTCGGTGACGTCGTCACCGGTCAGCTCGACGTGGATGCCGCCCGGGTGCGTGCCGAGGGCCTTGTGGACCTCGAAGAAGCCCTTGACCTCGTCGAGCACGTCGTCGAAGCGGCGGGTCTTGTGGCCGGAGGCCGCCTCGTAGGTGTTGCCGTGCATCGGGTCGGTGATCCAGGCGACGGTCGCGCCGGACGCGGTGACCTTCTCGACCAGCTCGGGCAGCTTGTCGCGGACCTTGTCGGCGCCCATGCGGACGATGAAGGTCAGCCGGCCGGGCTCGCGGTCGGGGTCGAGGCGCTCGATGTACTGCAGCGCCTCCTCGGCCGTCGTCGTCGGGCCGAGCTTGACGCCGATGGGGTTGCGCACCTGGGAGGCGAACTCGATGTGCGCGCCGTCCAGTTGACGGGTGCGCTCGCCGATCCAGACCATGTGGGCCGAGGTGTCGTAAAGGCGGCCGGTGCGGGAGTCGACGCGGGTCAGCGCGCCTTCGTAGTCGAGCAGCAGCGCCTCGTGGGAGGCGTAGAACTCGACGGTCTTGAACTCCTCCGGGTCGGTGCCGCAGGCCCGCATGAAGTGGAGCGCGTTGTCGATCTCGCGGGCCAGCTGCTCGTAGCGCTGGCCGGAGGGGGACGACTTCACGAAGTCCTGGTTCCAGGCGTGCACCTGGCGCAGGTCGGCGTAGCCGCCGGTGGTGAAGGCGCGGACCAGGTTGAGCGTGGAGGCGGAGGCGTTGTACATCCGCTTCAGGCGCTCGGGGTCCGGGATCCGGGCCTCTTCGGTGAAGGCGAAGCCGTTGACGGAGTCGCCCCGGTAGGTCGGGAGCGTCAGGCCGTCGCGGGTCTCGGTCGGCTTGGAGCGCGGCTTGGAGTACTGCCCCGCGATGCGGCCCACCTTCACGACGGGCACGGACGCCGCGTACGTGAGGACGGCGCCCATCTGGAGCAGGGTCTTCAGCTTGTTCCGGATGTGGTCGGCCGATACGGCGTCGAAGGCCTCGGCGCAGTCGCCGCCCTGGAGCAGGAACGCCTCTCCCTTGGCGACAGAGGCCAGTCGGGCGCGCAGCTGGTCGCACTCGCCCGCGAAGACGAGCGGCGGATACGACTCGAGGTCCGCGATCACATCGCGCAGAGCCTCGGCATCGGGGTACTCAGGCTGCTGCGCCGCGGGCAGGTTCCGCCAGGTGTTGCCACCGCTTGCGGTGGTCTTAGCGTTCACGGTCACCTCGTCAACATTACGGGGTCCAACGCGCCGCCCATTCACCCGCTCACCAAGTGAGACGCAGGCGACACGGACGAGCGCCCGCCCCGCGCGGCCCGCTCCCCCGCGCTCGGCGCCGCGAGGGCGAGCCTGCGGTGCGCGCGGCGGAGCATCAGGCGGGCCATGAAGGGGTGGACGGGCCTGACCGCGCCCCAGTAGAGCCGGGCGCGCCAGGTGTCCGCCCGCACGGCCGAGCTGAGCGTGACGTGCCGCTCGTCGACCAGGATCGAGGCGCGGGCGGTCAGGCCTGCCGTGTTCACGTCCATCAGCAGCTCGCCGCCCTCGCGGGCGAGGGTGGGGAAGGAGTCGCCCAGGACGCCGGTCCACGCGCCGGGGTCGCGGGGCAGGCCCGGGCGCATCTCCACGCGGTACGCGTCCTGGTAGCCGGGCCGCTCCACGGAGGCGTGGAGCAGGCGGGCCTCCCGCGGCACCTCCACCGTCCGCGCCCTGGGCCACCAGAGCCTGTGGAGCAGCCGGAGCCAGGGCGACCAGCGCACGGGCCGCGGGCAGCCGCCCGCCACCGCGCGCTCGATGTTGTCGAACAGCTCTTCCATCATCGAGTCGTGGACCGGGCGGACGGCCGTCGGCCACAGAAGCCGGTCCACACCGTGCCAGCGCGTCTCCAGGACGTGCCGCACCCGGCAGCGCCCCTCGCCAAGCGGCTCGACGGTCAGCTCGTGGAAGCCCTCCTCCGGCGGAGTGAAGGCGAAGCGGACACGGCGGCCCGGCTCGTGGGCCGTGACCGCGTACCGGATCGGGCCGTGGCCGCCGGTCGCGCCGACGCCCAGAGGCCGGTCGAAGGTCATCGGCTCCCAGGCCGGGGTGGGGAAGATCGGGTCGTCCTCGGCGGAGAGCCGGTCGAGCAGCGCCCCCACCGCCTCCGCCGAGGCCTGGATGACCCGCTCGTGCTCGTTGCGTACGACTCCCATGCCGCACCTCCATACGCTGGCGTATGGTCAACCGTACGGTACCGTATGGACATGGCGCAACGACAGCAGAGGAAGAGTCCGGCGAAGCCCCGGCTGTCCGCCGACGACTGGGCGGACGCCGCGCTCGCGGCGATCGGCGAGGGCGGTCTCGCGGCCGTCGCCGTGGAGCCTCTTGCCGTCCGTCTGGGCACCACCAAGGGCAGCTTCTACTGGCACTTCGCGGGCCGTGACGCGCTCATCGAGGCAGCCCTCGACCGCTGGGCCAAGCTCCACACCGAGGGGATGATCAGCCACGTGGAGGCCGAGCCCGACCTGCGCAAGCGGATCCGGCTGCTCTTCGCCGAGTCGGTCGGCGCCGCCGCGTCCGGCTCGCTCGAGGTCTCCCTGCTCGCGACCGCAGGCCACCCGCAGGTGGCGGCGGCCCTGCGGAAGGTGACCGAGCGCCGCGTGGCGTACGTCGCCGAACTCTTCGCGGGACTCGGCTTCCCCGAGGCGGAGGCGCGCAGACGCGGCCTGCTCGCGTACAGCGTCTATCTGGGCCACACCCAGCTCGGCCACGCGGTGCCCTCGGTGCTGCCCGCCCCGCACGAATTCGGCGCGTATCTCGACGACAGCCTCGATCTCCTGATGATGCGCTAAGGTGCCGGACATGCACGCGCAGACGACGACTCGTAACTGGTGGTGGCCCGCTCATCCGGCGGCCCACTGACTGCGCGTATCCAGAACTCGCGAAGGCCGCCCGAGGGGCGGCCTTCTGTGTTTCCCGGACTCCCGGGGGCGGGGCCGTTCCTCTCCGAGTGAGAAGGAACAGAACCCATGCACACGACAGGACCCCAGCAGTCGGCCGTCCTCGCCGACCTCCTCTCCGATGACCGCCCCTTCGCCCTGCTGCACCGCCGCACACCGGGCCGCGACCACGACACGGTCGAGGTTTTCATCGGCCCCACCGGCACCTACGACCGCCTCGCGGACATCCCCGAGGGCCTGGCGCTCGTGCCGTTCCGGCAGATCAGGGAGCGCGGCTTCGACGTCCGCGACGACGGCACGCCGCTGACCGTCCTCACCCCCGAGGAGAGTCACGAACTCCCGCTCGAAGCGGCCCTGTCCGCGCTGCCCGCGCACGAGGTGCGGGTCGAGGGCGGCGCCTTCGACGTGGACGACGCGGCGTACGCGGACATCGTGGGGCGCGTCCTGCGCGAGGAGATCGGGCGGGGCGAGGGCGCCAACTTCGTCATCCGTCGTACGTACGAGGGTGAGATCCCCGGCTTCGGCAGGGCGGACGCCCTCGCGCTCTTCCGGCGGCTCCTGGTGGGCGAGCGTGGCGCGTACTGGACGTATGTCGTGCACACGGGGGACCGCACACTCGTCGGGGCGAGCCCCGAGGTGCATGTGCGGATGTCCGGCGGGACGGTCGTCATGAACCCCATCAGCGGCACCTACCGCTACCCGGCCGACGGACCCACCCCCGATGACCTGCTCGCCTTCCTCGCCGACGGCAAGGAGACCGAGGAGCTGTCGATGGTCGTCGACGAGGAGCTGAAGATGATGTGCACCGTCGGCGACATGGGCGGGGTGGTGATCGGGCCGCGCCTGAAGGAGATGGCCCATCTCGCGCACACCGAGTACGAGCTGCGGGGCAAGTCGTCGCTGGACGTGCGCGAGGTCCTGAAGGAGACCATGTTCGCGGCGACCGTCACCGGCTCGCCGGTGCAGAACGCCTGCCGGGTCATCGAGCGGCACGAGGCGGGAGGGCGGGGCTATTACGCCGGTGCTCTCGCACTCGTCGGGCGGGACGCGGGCGGCGCGCAGACCCTGGACTCCCCCATCCTGATCCGCACCGCCGACATCTCCGCGTCGGGGAGGCTGCGGGTGCCGGTCGGCGCGACGCTCGTGCGCGGCTCGGACCCGGCGGGCGAGGTCGCGGAGACCCACGCCAAGGCGGCGGGCGTCCTTGCCGCCCTCGGCGTACGCCCCGGGCGGCCCCGCGACGAGGCGGTTCGCCCCGCCCTCGCCGACGATCCACGCGTGCGTGCCGTTCTGGACGGGCGGCGCGCCCACCTCGCGCCGTTCTGGCTGCGGATGCAGGAGCCGGCCCGTGAGCTCGCCGGGCACGCGCTCGTCGTGGACGGCGAGGACACGTTCACCGCGATGCTCGCGCACGTCCTGCGCTCCCTGGGCCTCGCGGTATCGGTTCGGCGGTACGACGAGGCGGGGCTGCGGGAGGCGGTGCTCGCACACCGGGGGCCCGTCGTGCTCGGCCCCGGCCCTGGCGACCCGTCCGACCTCTCCGACCCGAAGATGCGGTTCCTGCGCTCCCTGACGGCGGAGGTGATCCGGGGCCACGCGTACGGCGTGCTCGGCGTCTGCCTCGGGCACGAGCTGATCTCGGCGGAGCTGGGCCTGGAGATCGTACGCAAGGACGTGCCCCACCAGGGCGCGCAGACGGACATCGACCTGTTCGGGCGGACCGAGACGGTCGGGTTCTACAACAGCTTCACGGCGCGCTGCGACGACGAGGCGGCGGCGGAGCTGGCCGCGCACGGCGTCGAGGTCAGCAGGGACGCGGAGAGCGGGGAGGTGCACGCGGTGCGTGCGATCTCCTTGGCGGGGGTGCAGTTCCACCCGGAGTCGGTGCTGACGCTGCGCGGGGCGGGGATCGTGCGCGAACTGCTCGGTCAGGTCCTCGCGGAAGCGGGGACGAGGAAGTTCTCGGAGCGGCGGCCCGCCGTGTAGTCCAGGACGTTGCGCAGGGTGGTGTCGATGATCTGGCCGACCGCGTCGGTGGTGTAGTACGCCTGGTGGGAGGTGACGACCACGTTCGGGAACGTCACGAGGCGGGCCAGGGTGTCGTCCTCGACGACCTCAAGGGACTTGTCGAGGAAGAACAGGCCCGCCTCGGCCTCGTACACATCGAGCCCCACGCCCGTGAAGCGCCCGGCGCGCAGCTCCGTGACGAGGGCGTCGGTGTCGATCAGGCCGCCGCGGCTGGAGTTCACCAGGATCGCGTCGTCCTTCATCGTCCGCAGCGCGGCGGCGCCGATGAGGTGCTGCGTCGAGGGGAGCAGCGGCACGTGCAGGCTGATCAGGTCGGCCTCGGCGAAAAGCTGCTCCTTCTCGACGTACGTCATGCCCAGCTCGACGCAGGCCGGATTGCGCACGGCGTCCCAGCCGAGCAGCTTCATGCCGAAGCCGTGCGCGATCCGGGTGAACGCCTCGCCGATCTTGCCGGTGCCGAGGACGCCGACGGTACGGCCGCGCAGATCGCGGCCCATCAGGCCGTCGAGGCGGAAGTCGAAGTCGCGGGTGCGGTTGCTCGCGCGGACGATGCGGCGGTTGACGGCCATCGCCAGGGTCCAGGCGAACTCGGCCACGGAGTACGGCGAGTACGACGAGACGCGGGCGACGGTCAGGCCCAGGCGCTCCGCGACCTGGAGATCGATGTTGTTGAAGCCGGTGGAGCGCTGGGCGATCATCTGTGTGCCGCCCGCGGCGAGAGTCTGCAGGACGTGGTTGTCCAGGGTCGCGTTGACGCTGGAGGAGATGATCTCGTAGCCGGTGGCGATGGGGGCGGTGTCCTCGTTCAGGAACACGTCCAGGCAGCGGATGTCGTGGTGTCCCTCGAAGGCCTTCTCGATCAGCGGCTTCTCGTCGGACTGCACGCCGAATGCGAGGATCTCCATGGCGTGAGTCTAAGTACCGGGTGCTGGGACGGCACCCGGAGCCTTGGCCAGGGCCGTCCCTCGTGCGCCTACGCCTGCGGGCCGTCGTGTGCCTCTATCCGCGGGCCGTCGTGGGCTGGTCGCGCAGTTCCCCGCGCCCCTTCGGGGCGCTCCTCCGCGGGGCGCTCCTCAGCGGGGTGCTCTGCTCAGCCGAAGAAGATGCCGACCTCCGTGTACAGCGCCGGGTCCACCGTCTTCAGCTTCGCCGTCGCCTCCGCGATCGGGACGCGGACGATGTCCGTGCCCTTGAGGGCGACCATCTTGCCGAAGTCGCCGTCCCGTACCGCCTCGATCGCGTGCAGGCCGAAGCGCGTGGCGAGCCAGCGGTCGAAGGCGCTCGGGGTGCCGCCGCGCTGGACGTGTCCGAGGACCGTGGTGCGCGCCTCCTTGCCGGTGCGCCCCTCGATCTCCTTGGCGAGCCATTCGCCGACCCCGGAGAGGCGGACGTGCCCGAAGGAGTCCTGCGTACCGTCCTTGAGGACCATCTCGCCGTCCTTCGGCATCGCCCCTTCCGCGACGACGACGATCGGGGCGTACGACGCCTTGAAGCGCGAGGTCACCCATGCGCAGACCTGCTCGACGTCGAAGCGCTGCTCGGGGATGAGGATGACGTTCGCGCCGCCCGCGAGGCCCGAGTGCAGGGCGATCCAGCCCGCGTGCCGGCCCATGACCTCGACGACCAGGACGCGCATGTGGGACTCGGCGGTGGTGTGCAGGCGGTCGATCGCCTCGGTCGCGATGCCGACCGCCGTGTCGAAGCCGAAGGTGTAGTCGGTGGCGGAGAGGTCGTTGTCGATGGTCTTCGGGACGCCCACGACCGGGACGCCGTACTCGTCGGTGAGGCGCGCGGCGACACCGAGCGTGTCCTCGCCGCCGATCGCGATGAGGGAGTCGACCTCGTACTTGGCGAGGTTCTCCTTGATGCGGCGCACGCCGTTCTCCGCCTTGAACGGGTTGGTGCGCGAGGAGCCGAGGATCGTGCCGCCACGCGGCAGGATGCCGCGGACCGCGGGGATGCCGAGCGGGACGGTGTCGCCCTCCAGCGGACCGCGCCAGCCGTCCCGGAAACCGACGAAGCCGTAGTCGTACTCCTGCACGCCCTTGCGGACGATGCCCCGGATGACGGCGTTGAGCCCGGGGCAGTCGCCGCCGCCGGTCAGTACGCCGATTTTCTTGGCCCCCATGGGGAGTCCCTTCGCCTCAGTGACCTGACGCGAGTCACGCTAATGGTGATGCAGGTCACTCAGGGACGGGGCGGACGGTCAATTCCTGGGCCACGCTGGGGAGTTGATCACGGGCGTTCACTCGTACGAGGGGTCACGCGTCGGCGGCCTTGTGGGTCTTGTCGGCCTTGTCGATGCCTCGCTCTATCGCGTACCGCACCAGCTCCACCCTGTTGTGCAGTTGGAGCTTGCCCAGGGTGTTCTGGACGTGGTTCTGCACGGTGCGGTGGGAGATGACGAGGCGCTCGGCGATCTGCTTGTAGCTCAGGCCCTTGGCGACCAGGCGCAGCACCTCCGTCTCGCGGTCGGTGAGGCGCGGCGCCCCCGGGTCGTCCGGGGCGCCGGCGGCGGGCTCGGTGGCCAGGCGGCGGTACTCGCCGAGGACCAGGCCCGCGAGGCCGGGTGTGAAGACCGCGTCGCCGACGGCCGTGCGGCGCACGGCGTCGATCAGCTCTTCCGTCGACGCCGACTTCAGGAGATAGCCGGTGGCGCCGGACTTGACGGCCTCCAGGACGTCGGCGTGCTCGCCGCTCGCGGAGAGGACGAGGACGCGCAGCGCGGGGTTGGCGGCGACCAGCTCCTTGCAGACCTGGACGCCGGGCTTCAGCGGGAGGTTCAGGTCGAGGACGAGGACGTCGGGGGCGGCGGCCTGCGCGCGGCGGACGGCCTGCTCGCCGTCGCCCGCGGTGGCGACCACGTCGAGGCTGGCCTCGGCGAGGTCACGGGCGACGGCGTCCCGCCACATGGGGTGGTCGTCGACGACCATGACCTTGACGGGGTCCGCTCCCCCGCCGGTGCCCATGGCCGGTTCCCGCGGCTCCGCCTGGCGCCGGTCCAGCTGACTCTGCTCGCTCATCGTGTCTTTCCCGCCTTCCCCCGTGCGTCCCGCGCCGCTTCGCGCGGGACTTTCAGTTCGACTTCCGTGCCCTGGCCCGGCACCGAGATCAGCTCGGCCGTGCCCCCGATCTCCCGCAGCCGCCCCCTGATCGACAGGGCGACACCCAGGCGCCCCTCCCCCTCGGCCTCGGCGAGCCGCCCCTCGGGGATGCCCGGGCCGTCGTCCCTGACCGTCACGATCACCCCGTCCGGCTCGTCCTCGACCAGGATCCAGGCGTTGGCGTCCGCTCCGGCATGTCTGCGGACATTGTCCAGTGCGGCACTGACAGCGGCCGCCAGCTCCCTCGCGGCGGGCGCCGGGAGGAGAACCGGGGCCCCCGGTTCGGAGAGCGTCACCCTCGACCCGGCGTGCGGGGCGAGGAGCGGGCGCAGATCGCGGGGCACCGGGTCGGCGGCGTCGTACTCCTCGTCCGGTTCCTCGACGGCACGTACGAGCGCGCCCTGCGAGGCGTCCTCCGAGGCGTGCGAGGCGGGGACGAGGCCCCCGGCGACCAGGGTGCGCAGCGCCACCTCCTGCTCGCCCGCGAGCCTGCCCAGCTCCGCGGCCTCGCCGCCGATGGCGGTGCCGCGCCGCTGCACCATGGCGAGGACCTGGAGGACGCTGTCGTGGATGTCGCGGGCGAGGCGTTCGCGCTCGCGGGTGGCGGCCTCGATCTCCAGGGCGCGGGCGAGGGTGCGCTCGGAGGCGCGGGCCACCTCGACGACGTATCCGATGGCGATGGAGGCGATGCAGACGAGCAGGACGTTGTGGACGGTGTCGCGGCTGAACGCCCCGCGCTGCACCACATTGGCGACCCCCACCAGCAGGGAGGCGAAGGCCGCCCAGCGCCAGCCGCCCTTGATGGCGTAGGCGAGGACGGCGCCCGCGGTCCATATGGAGGGCAGCGTCGGGCCGCCCTCGACGATCCGCTGGTGGGAGTCGGCGAGCGGGGTGAGCAGGATGCCGGCGAGGGCCACGGTCAGGTCGATGACGAGGAAGCGCTTGGTGCAGCTCGCGGCGTTCGCCACGCGGGGCAGCGTGCCGAGCGTCCATCCGGCGAGGACCACGTAGTAGGCGATGGCGAGCCAGGGGCGGTCGAGCTTCTCGTGCGCCGTCGCGAAGAGCCCGATGGCGTACAGCATCGTCAGGACGCGGTAGCCGGTGAGCGCGCGCCACAGCGGCTGCTCCACCGACATCCGCATGACTCTCTCGCGCTTGGCCATGTCCCCCACCGCCGTGCCCCTGCCC
>NZ_WMBF01000003.1:0-68477 GCF_019400875.1 Streptomyces anatolicus
CTGCGCCGCGGCGCCGAGCACGCTCCAGGCGTACGGCGAGTGCCCCTGCGAGGTGAGCCAGGGGAAGTAGTGGTCCGAGGTGACGGAGAAGTCGAAGCCCGCGCACTCCGCGACCATGGCGCTGAGGCTGCCCGTCCGGTCAAGCAGCTCCCGCTGGATGCGGGCTCCCGTGCCGTGCTCCAGCAGCTCCGCGGTCCTCTTGCGGGCCATGTCCAGGTCACCGGCCTCCTCCAGGGCGTCCCGCACATGATCCAGGAGCCCCGCCATCACCTCCCCGCAGGGCGCGGGACGCATGGTCCGCGGGTCCAGCAGGGTGTCCTCCAGGCCGGACCGGGCGGCCCGCCACGCGGCGAGGCGCAGCAGGCTGACGTCGAAGCCGGGCGCCGGGCGCCCCGCGCGCCACTCCCTGGCGGCCGTCTCGACCAGCGCCCGCGACAGGGCCGCGATCAGCACGGTCGTGGACGCCTCGAGGCACACGTCCGCGACCCGGATCTCGACCGTGGGGTAGCGGTGGGAGAGCCGGGCGTCGAAGTAGACCATGCCGCGATCGCGCAGCACACCGGTGTCGACCATGTCGCCGACCAGCTCCTCGTACCGCGCGGCGGAACCGAAGATCTGCGTGGGGCCCGCCATCGGCCACCGCCCCCACACCCGGCTGCGGTAGCTGTTGTACCGGCTGTCGTTCCCCTGCCAGTAGGGCGAATTGGCGCTCAGCGCCACCAGGGCCGAGAGCCACGGACGGATCCGGTCGAGCACCGCCACGCCCTCGTCGTCCGACTCGACCGACACATGGACATGGCAGCCACAGGTCAGCTGCTCCTGGGTGGTGAGACCGAACTGCTCCTCCATCCACTGATAGCGGCTGCCCACGTTGATCGAAGGGCTGACGGGCAGGGGAGACGTGGCGAGGGCCGCGACCGCCGCCCCCAGGTCACCCGCGTGCCGCGCCGCCTCCGAGCGCCAGCGGGCGATCTCCTCCGCGAGGCTGTCCATGCCCTTGCGCGGCTGTGTGGCGAATTCCAGCTGCTGGCCCTGCAACTCCTTCTCGAAGGTCTCCTCCTCGGGGTCGCGGTAATTGTCCGCGTGCCGCTCGGCCCCGGGGGAAGCCGCGGCGTCCTTGGCCGCTCGTGCCAGAACCGCCGACGACAGGGCCCGGGGCTCGCCGCTCTCACGATCGATGAGGAGAAGCTCCTCCTCCACTCCTACAGTGCGCAACCGACGTCGCCTTTCTCAGTTCCTTCTCCGGGCGGCGGATGCCACCGTGGTCCGAGTACCCGGATGCCGGGTTCGCAGCCGCCTTCCGTGCCCCTCGGCCTGCCGGAGGTTTCAGCAGGAGCATTTCGGCAAACCGATGTTTCATGGTGCAAATCGGCTACACAATGATGACTGAGCAGGCCGGGCCCCGCGCCCTGGTGGAGGACGTGGTCGCCGCGGAGCGCGCGGGCTTCGACTTCTCCGTCACCTCGGACCACTACTTCCCCTGGCTCACCTCGCAGGGGCACTCGCCGTACGCCTGGAGCGTGCTCGGCGCCGCGGCGCAGGCCACCTCGCGGATCCCGCTGATGACATACGTCACCTGCCCGACGGTCCGCTACCACCCCGCCGTGGTGGCGCAGAAGGCCGCCACGATGCAGCTGCTCTCCGAAGGCCGCTTCCGGCTCGGCCTCGGCTCGGGCGAGAGCCTCAACGAGCACGTGGTCGGCGCGGGCTGGCCCTCCCCGCAGGTCCGTCTCGACATGCTCGAAGAGGCGATCGAGATCATCCGCGCGCTCTTCTCCGGCGACAACGTGAACCACCAGGGCGCCCACTTCGACGTGGCCAACGCCCGCCTGTGGGACCTGCCCGACGAGCTGCCGCCCATCGGCGTCGCGGTCTCCGGCGGCCGCTCCTGCGCCCTGGCCGGACGCCTCGCCGACCTCGTCATCGCCACCGAGCCCAAGGCCGAGCTGCTCGACTCCTTCGACCGGCACGGCGGCGGCGGCAAGCCCCGCGTCGGCCAGCTGCCCGTCTGCTACGACACCGACAAGGACGCGGCGATCGCCCGCGCCCACGACCAGTTCCGCTGGTCCGTCGGCGGCTGGCCCGTCAACTCCGAGCTGCCCGGGCCCTCCGGCTTCGAGGGCGCCACCCAGCACGTCACCCCGCAGGACATCGCGGAGCAGATCCCCTGCGGTGACAACGTCGACGACTTCGTCGAGGCCGTACGCCCCTTCGCCGACGCGGGCTTCACCGAGATCGCCCTCGTCCAGGTGGGCGGCGACCACCAGCGCCCCTTCATCGACTGGGCCGAGAAGAAACTGCTGCCCGCCCTGCGCGACCTCTGACGCACCGGATACCCGCGGCCCTGCCGGGTACCCGGGACCACGTCAGGCACCAGCGACCCACCGGAGAGACTCACCGTGAACGACACACCGAACCAGGCATCCCCCACCTCCCAGACCGACTCCCCGGACCTGGTGCAAGTCGTGCTCGGCGAGTGCTCGGCGGCCGACGCGGACACTGTGTTCACCGTGCTGCGCGAGCACTTCCCGTCCGACCGCGGGGACGACGCGCCGACCCAGACGAGCAGCCACGACCCCGCCGTGTGGACCGGCGCCTTCCGCGCCTCCCGCACCCCGGAGCCCGGCGCGGGCGTCCTGCTCGCCGGGACCGTCACCGCCGATCTGCAAGGCGGGCCGATCGCCGTGGAGCGGCTGCGCGCGGCGCTCGACTCGGCCTTCGCCGTGACCGCCAAGGGCACGGTCTCCGGCGACCAGGAGGTTCAGGTGCAGCTGCTCCTGAGCGGCGCCGAGCACGGCGAGCACCGTGAGCGAGCCTGAGCCGACGCGGCCCGATCGGGCGGACCCCCGCGTGTCGGACGCGTAGGTTCCGCCCGTCGCGGCGGGGTGCGGGCATCGTGTCGGAAGGTGCTCGCACCCGCGCGGCCGGCGCGGGGCGCACAAGCGCCTGAAGCGGCGGCCGCGAAGGAGAGCGATACGGGTGCGCGCCATCAGGTCGGGTCTGCTCGCGGCGGCGCTGCTCGGCGCCCTGACCGCCTGCGGTGATCTCGACGCACGTGAGGACGGCGCGGCCGGGGCCGCGTCCCGCTTCGAGGCGAGCCTGCGCGCCACGGACACCGTACGGAGCTGCGCGGCGCTCGCCCCCGGCACCCGCGACGAACTGGAACAGACCGCCGAACTGCCCTGTGCGCGGGCCCTGCCCGAGGCAGGCCTGCCCCCGGCGGAGAAGGTGCGCACCGTCGACGTGTACGGGCGCCAGGCACGTGTCGTGACCGACAGGGACACGCTCTTCCTCTCCGCGTTCCCCGGCGGCTGGAAGATCACGGCGGCCGGCTGCACCGCGCGCCCGGAGAAGCCGTACCAGTGTCTGATCAAGGGCGGTTGACCGATGCGGTTCCTGTTCACGGTGTATCTCGTGATGGTGGCCGGGGGACTGGTCTACTGCGTGGCGCTGGGGCTGATGCAGAGATGACCCGCGACCGGAGCTTCCTGCGCGACAACAGCCTCACGCTGGTGTTCGGCACGGGCTTCCTCCTCACCCTGGCCGGCCAGGCGATCGCCGGGCACGCCGACTTCAACAACCAGCTGATCGCCGAGGACCTGCACCCGGTGACCTTCGGCGGCTATCTGCTCAGCTCCGACTTCGCCGTGGACGTGACGGAGAACTGGCAGTCCGAATACCTCCAGTTCTTCCTCTACATCTTCGGCACGGTCTGGCTGCTCCAGCGCGGCTCGCCCGAGTCCAAGCAACTCCACAAGGCGGGCCCGGAGTCCGACGCGGACCAGAAGGTCGGGGAGTACGCGAAGCCCGACTCGCCGCGCTGGGCGGCCGCCCGAGGTGCACGCCAGGCCTGGTACGCCCGGTCGCTCGGCACCCTCATGTGCACGCTCTTCCTGCTCTCCTGGCTGGCGCAGTCCGTGGCCGGCGTGGCCGCGTACAACGAACAGCACCTGCGCGAACTCCAGGCGCCCGTCAGCTGGTCCGCCTATCTCGGCGCCGCCGACTTCTGGTCCCGCACCCTCCAGAACTGGCAGTCCGAGCTGCTCGCCGTGGGGTCGATGGCCATCTTCTCCGTGTATCTGCGCCAGCGCGGCTCACCCGAGTCGAAGCCGGTGGGCGCCTCTCACGAGGCGACCGGCGTCGAGGGCTGAGCAGCAGAGGGCCGGGGCGACGGAGGGTCCAACGGCTCGCGCAGGGCGCTGCGGCCCTGCCGCCAGGCGTCCAGGAGCCGGGCGCCGAGGCGGTCCTCCAGGAACCCGGTGGCCTCTACGCCGAAGGCCACATCCGCGTCGAGCGCGGGTTCGGCCTCCAGCAGTCCGCCGACGACATCCCGGCGCACCACCTGCTCGTGCACGGCGTCCGCCTCCACGTGCTCGTCGTAGAACCGCTGGGCGGCAGGTCCCGCTCCCGCACGGCGCAGCGCCGCGGCGAGCCGTCGCGAACCGGGCGACGAGGTCACCTCCACGGACGCGAAGTGCCCGACGAGCGCGCCGCGGAGCGCGCGGTGCAGACCGAAGAGCGACATGAGGTTGACGGTGGCAAGAGCCTCGGCGGGCGCCGCGTCGGCGTAATGTCCGTACGCCGTCTCAAGGCCCAGATCCGCCATGAGGTCGGCGAAGAGCCGGGCGTGGATCTCCTCGGCCCGTCCGGCACCGAACTCGTCGAACTCGATGGCGACCATCGCCGCCTTGGCCCTGCCGTGCAGCCGGGGTATGACCCAGGCGTGCGGATCGGCCTCCTTGAGGTGGTACAGGGAGCGCAGTGCCGCGTACTCCCTGAGCTGCCACAGCTCGCCGTCGCGCTGGAGGTGGTGGCTGACGCTCGCCTCGTCGTGCCCGACGGGCTCCACCAGGAGCGCGGCGAGCGCCTGCTCGGCGCTCGCACCCGGGGGCACGTCGGCCCGCAGGGCGTTCAGGAAGCGCTGTTCCAGCGCCTGCCGCAGGGCCAGCAGCCCCGGATCCCACTCCCGTTCGTCGGGCACGCCCCGAAAGCCCTGGTAGTGGAGTTCGTACAGGACGTAGAGGGCGAGCTGGAGGTCTTCTCCGTACGGGTCCGCGCTCGCCGCCCGCCGCGCGAGTGCCGCGACGGACTCGTCGCGCAGCAGCGCGGCGGCCACACCGCTCGACAACTCGCCGCGCGGGGCCGGAAGCCCGGGGCTGTACAGACGTGACTCGACAGGGGCCGTCATGAGGCTGGGTCCCTTTCGGGGGAGTTCGCGGTGCGCGCCTGCCCGCCGTCGGGCTTCACCCGGCGGCGATGGCTGGTGTCGCACCACGGATATGTGCGGCTGCGGCGGCAGGTGCAGATCGCGACCTTGAAGCGCCGCGACGTGAAGACGGTGCCGTCGTCGCCGACCACCTCGACGGGGCCTTCCACCAGGAGGGGCCCGTCGGGGTCGACCGTGACGCGGCGGGGGCGTTCAGCGGAACCGGGCACGGATGACCACCAGTTCCTCGCGGGTCTCGTCGTCGCCGAGCAGGTTGCGCCGCTGGAGCCAGGCCCGGCGGGAGCGCAGGACGGGCCCGAACGGGATGAACCGCCGGTCGGTGACCTTCGCGTCCATGCCGAGCTCGGTGAGCCGGGTGAGCGTGGCGTCCACACCGCACAGCGCGGAGTGCACCATCAGCAGGACACCGCCCGGCCGCAGGGCGCGGGGCGCCGCGTCGCAGACCCGGTCCACGACCGCCCGGCCGGCCGGGCCGCCGTCCCACGCCCGCGCCGCGCCGCGCCGGGGGAGCAGCGGGGAGGGGGACGGGACGTACGGCGGATTGCTGACCACGAGGTCGTAGGGGCCCTTCGGGGCCGCGGCCGTCAGATCGCCGTGGCGCACGGTCACCGACTGCCCGGCCAGGCGCGCGTTGAGGCGCGCGGTCAGCACCGCTCGCCAGGAGATGTCGACGGCCGTCACTCGCGCCCCGCGCCGCGCGGCCGCGACGGCGAGTGCTCCTGTGCCGGTTCCCAGGTCCAGGACGGCGGTGCCGGGGCCGACGGCCTCGCGGTGCAGGGCGCGGGTCAGGAGTTCGGTGTCGTGCTGCGGTGCGTATACCCCGGGCGGGGCGAGCAGATGGGCCGGGCGGACCGGCGGCGGCATCGGCGTGCGCGTCTGCGTCGTCATGCGGCATCTCCCGTCTGTGGGAACTCCACGAGGGGCGCTCCTCCTTCCACGGTCCGCCGGTTCGCCAGCGGTCACCACTTGAGGCATCACAGGTAGTGACTTGTCACGAACAGTGCGGATAACTTCCTGCGTCTGTCCTGACACTGGGTGCCCGTGCGGCACTGATCCACACCTGTTGCGGGACGCCTCCGGCGCCTACGGCGGTCACTCCGCCGACGTGTGGCGGTACCTCGCCCAGAAGGGCAGCGCGAACCAGAAGAGCACGTACCAGGAGACGACACCGGCGACCAGCCACGGCACCAGATCGTCGTCGGTGGCCACCCGCAGCACCAGCAGCAGCGCGGACGTGAGGGTGCCGAGCAGGAGGATCAGGCCGAGGAAGGTCAGGCGGGACGCCCACGCCACCGCCTGTGGCTTGATCCGGCGCCCGGCGACGATGCGGTGGAAGGAGACGGGGCCGATGAGGGCGCCCGTCGTGGCCGAGCCGAGGATCACCGTCACGATGTAGATCGTCCGGTCGGTGTCGCCCAGCTCCTGGAAGTGCGGGGTGAAGACCACGGTGAGCAGGAAGCCGAAGAGGATCTGCACACCTGTCTGGGCCACCCGCACTTCCTGGATCAGCTCGGTCCACCGGCGGTCGGCACGCTCGGTCGCCGTCTCGCGGCGGCCGTCGTCTCCGTGCTCGGTGGGCTGGTCATCGCACTTGTTTTTCGACGCGTTCACGACACCGAGTCTGCCCAGGAACCACAGAAACAACAATCGGAGTGATCACCAGGGGCGCGGCCGAATTGATCGCGGCGCGGCTGATTCGGCCGGACGAAGCCGGGCAGACGGGCGCTGACTGACTGTCGTACCCCTACCCCTCAGGAGGCCCCCGTGCTGCTGGCACACCCCGCCGTGCTGGAAGACCTGGTGGAGCGCTATAAGGCCCTTGCGGTACTCCGCGCCGATCAGGGAAGCGCCGAAGGCCGTCAGGAGTTCGAGGACATCGCGTACAGCCTGTGCGTGGCCACCGGCACCAGTGATGTCGACGCGGCGCTGGTGGCCGCAAGCCACAGGCTGCCGGGGGCCAGGATCACGGACGACTCGCTGCTCTCGCCCGAGCCCGAGCCGCTCTCCGCCTGAGGCCCTGCCCTCACGGGCACCCTCCCCGCCCTCTCCGTCCGGTACGGCCCGGTCTACTCGTCCGGGCCGTACCAGACGGTCGTGGCGTTGCAGAACTCGCGGATGCCGTGCCCCGACAGCTCCCGTCCGTAGCCGGAGCGCTTGATGCCGCCGAAGGGCAGGCCGGGGTGGGAGGCGGTCATGCCGTTGAAGAAGACGCCGCCCGCCTGGAGGTCCCGTACGCAGCGCGCGATGTCGGCGTCGTCGCGGGTCCACACATTCGAACTCAGCCCGAACGGCGTGTCGTTGGCGAGCGCCACCGCCTCGTCGAGGTCCGCCACGCGGTAGAGCGTGGCCACCGGGCCGAAGGTCTCCTCGCGGTGGATCCGCATCTTCGGGGTGATGTCCGCGAGGACGGTGGGGGAGTAGAACCAGCCCCGTTCCCGTGCCTCGGGCCGCTGCCCGCCGCAGAGCGCGGTCGCGCCGTGGCCGAGCGCGTCGTCGACGAGTTCCTCCAGGTCGGCCCGCCCCTGCTCGCTGGCGAGCGGGCCGACGTCGGTGTCCTCGCTCAGCGGGTCGCCGACGGTCAACTCCCGCATGCCGGCGACGAATCGCTCGCGGAAGGCGTCGTAGACGTCGGCGTGCACGATGAAGCGCTTGGCGGCGATGCAGGACTGGCCGTTGTTCTGTACCCGGGCGGTCACCGCGGTCCGCGCGGCCCGCTCGACGTCGGCGCTGGGCAGCACCACGTACGGGTCGCTGCCGCCGAGTTCCAGGACGGTCTTCTTGATCTCGTCGCCCGCGACGGACGCCACCGAGCGGCCTGCGGGTTCGCTGCCGGTCAGGGTCGCGGCGGCCACCCGGTCGTCGCGCAGGATCTCCTCGACGGCGTCCGAGCCGACGAGCAGCGTCTGGAAGCAGCCCTCGGGGAAGCCGGCCCGGCGGAAGAGGTCTTCCAGGTACAGGGCCGTCCTCGGCACGTTCGACGCGTGCTTGAGCAGGCCGACGTTGCCCGCCATCAGGGCGGGGGCGGCGAACCGCACGACCTGCCAGAGCGGGAAGTTCCACGGCATCACGGCGAGCACCACCCCGAGCGGGCGGTAGTGGACGACCGCGCGGGACGCCCCGGAGTCCTCCACGTCAGCCTGCGCGGGCTGTTCGTCCGCGAGCAGCTCCTCGGCGTGCTCGGCGTACCAGCGCATGGCCTTGACGCACTTCGCCACCTCGGCCCGGGCCGCCTTGACGGGCTTGCCCATCTCCGTGGTCATGGTGCGGGCGACGCTGTCGCCGTCCTGCTCCAGGAGGTCGGCCGCGCGGCCGAGGAGCCGGGCGCGCTCCCCGAAGCCGGTGGTGCGATAGCGGGCGTACGCGGCGTCGGCCGCCGCGATGCGGCGCTCGATCTCCGCGGCCGCGATCGGCTCGAAGGTCTCGAGCGTCTCACCGGTGGCGGGGTTGACCGTGGCGATGGGCATGCCGTTCCTCCTCGGGACGCCTGGCGGGGGGCGCGTGGTCGGGCGGGAGCGCGTGGTGGGGATCGCGTGGTGGGCGGGGGCGGCGGGTCTACCGTCGTTCCACCCTAGGTCGGCGCATGCCCGGGGGCATGCGGAGCGGCGGAGCGCGCCGTCCCGTCCCGGGGCGGCGCGCTCCGACCCGCGGCGGGCCGTCAATCGGTGGACAGGGCCTCCAGGAGCTGTCCGGCCTTGGGGTCGGAGAGCGCGCGGGCCGCGTCGGCGAGCGCCACCATGCCCACCAGCGAGTGCCCGTCGATCACGGGCAGGCGGCGGACCTTGTGGCTCGTCATGGTCGCGAAGACCTCGTCGACGCTGTCGTCCGCGCCGATCGTCACGGCCTCGCTCTGCGCCAGCTCACCCACGAGGACCTTGGACGGGTCCTTGCCCTTGCCGAGGACCTTCACCACGATGTCGCGGTCGGTGATCACGCCCTTGAGGCGGTTGTCGGTGCCGCAGATGGGAAGTGCCCCGACGTCGAGGTCCGTGAGCTTGGTGGCCGCCTGGATGACGGTCTCCTCGGCTCCGGCGCATTCGGCGCCCGGAGTCATGATGTCGCGTGCGGTGGTCATGTGAGCCTCCTTGGCGGTCGATGGGCGGTCGGGCCCGGACGTCCCGGGCCGTCGTCGTCGAATCGGGTGCCCCTCCCACAGGGACAAAACACCCCGACGGCTCACAGGCCGAGATCGGTGAGCCCGGGGTGCTCGTCGGGACGGCGGCCGAGCGGCCACCGGTAGAGGCGGGCCGACTCCCGGATGGGCAGGTCGTTGATGCAGGCGTGGCGGGCGCGCATCAGGCCGTCGTCGTCGAACTCCCAGTTCTCGTTGCCGTACGAGCGGTACCACTGCCCGGAGTCGTCGTGCCATTCGTAGGCGAAGCGCACCGCGATGCGGTGGTCGCCGTGGGCCCACAGCTCCTTGATCAGCCGGTAGTCGAGTTCGCGGGCCCACTTGCGGGACAGGAACGCGACGATGGCCTCGCGCCCGGTGACGAACTCCGCGCGATTGCGCCAGCGGGAGTCCTCGCTGTAGGCGAGGGCCACCTTTTCGGGATCGCGGCTGTTCCAGCCGTCCTCGGCGAGCCGGACTTTCTCGATGGCCGACCGCCGGGTGAACGGCGGTACCGGGGGTCGGGCGGGCGTGGTCATGTTTTCCTCCAGGGTACGGGAGAACGATCGTTCTCCGCGTCGGCTCGCCACGCTAGGAGAACGAACGTTCTCGCGCAAGGGTGCTGGGGCGGCAAGCCTCGTAGTAGGGTCGGAGAACGCACGTTCTCGACGGAGTCGGGTACGTGCTCGATCACTAACTCGCTCGGAGACTCGATGGATCTCGCGGAAGCCGAAGCCAGGCTGCTCGACGCGGCGGAGGCGTTGTTCTACGAGCGCGGTGTCCAAGCCGTCGGCATGGACCAGGTGCGCGCGGCGTCCGGTGTCTCGCTCAAGCGGCTCTACCAGGTCTTCCCGTCCAAGTCGGAGCTGGTCCGCGCCTGCCTCGACCGCCGCGACCTCCGCTGGCGGGCCCGCCTCGCCGCCCATGTCGAGGCGCGGCCTGAGGGTGTGGAGCGCGTCCTCGCGGTCTACGACTGGCTGTATGAGTGGTTCACCGAACCGGACTTCCGCGGCTGCGCCTTCATCAACGCCTACGGAGAGCTGGGCGCGGTGGACCCGGCGGTCGCCGACGCCGTCCGGGCGCACAAGAGCGCGTTCCACGCCTACCTGGCGGGCCTGGTGGCGTCCGCGGGCGGACCCGAGCGGGTGGTCGGCCCGCTCGTCCTGCTCGCGGAAGGCGCCATGACGGCCGCCGCCATCTCCGGCTCGCCCGAACCGGCACGTCAAGCGCGGAGCGGTGCACGGCAGTTGCTGGCCGCGCCGTAAGCTCGCGTCTCTCGACATGAGGAGGGGCGATGGCGAAGACGTACCGTATGAACGCCGGTACGCGCGTGATCAACCGCGTGTTCCACACGATGACCCGGCTCGGGCTCGGCAAGGGCTACCGGTACAACCTGACGGTACGCGGCAGGAAGTCCGGCCGGCTGTACTCGACTCCGGTCGATGTGATGTCGGCCGGGGACGAGCGCTGGCTCGTCGCCGCCTACGGGGTGAGCGACTGGGTGCGCAACGCGCGCGCCGCGGGTGAGGTCGGGCTCAGCAGGGGCGGCAGGTCGCGGACGCTGGGGGTGGTCGAGCTGGGGCCCGAGGAGAGCGTGCCGGTCCTGCGCCAGTACTGGCGTGAAGTGCCCGTCACCCGGGCCTACTTCGACGTGACCGCCGACTCGACGGACGAGGAGTTCGCCGCGGAGGCGGCGCGCCACCCGGTCTTCCGGCTGGTGCCGCAGGCATGAAGGACCGGGCGGGCCTGACTTGTTGTCAGGCCCGCCCGGCCGTCCGGGGGTTCGGCTGTCAGCAGCTCAGGTTCGAGCCCGGCGTGGTGCCCAGGATCTGCGTGAACGCCTTGTACTTGTCGATGCGGCTCTGCACCTGGGCGGGGTTGCCGCCGTTGCACTCCAGGGTGCCGTTGATCGCGCGGATGGTCTCACCGAAACCGGCGCCGTTGACCATGGCGTTGTGCGGGGTCATGGTGCCCGGGCCGCTCTGGGTGTTCCAGTACCAAAGGCCCGTCTGCCAGGCGATGGCCGGGTTCCGCTCCACCAGGTACGGGTTGTTCAGGAGGTCGATGCCGAGGGCGTCGCCCGCTGCCTTGTAGTTGAAGTTCCAGCTGAGCTGGATCGGGCCGCGGCCGTAGTAGGCGGCCTGTCCGGCGGGGCAGCCGTAGGGCTGGGTCTTGTCGCAGTAGTGCGGGTAGTTGTTCTGGTTCTGCTCGACGATGTGGACCAGGCCGCCCGTCTCGTGGCTGACGTTGGCGAGGAACGCCGCGGCCTCCTGGCGCTTGACGGTGTCGCTGCCGGTGTTGGCGAAGCCCGGGTAGGACTTGAGCGCGTCGGTCAGGCCCTTGTACGTGTAGAACGAGTTCCGGTTCGGGAACATCTGGTTGAACTGCGCCTCGCTGACCACGAATCCGGACGGGTCGGGGTTGCCCGGGTCCGTGCCGCCACCGCAGGTGCCCTGGTCCGCCCAGACGTCGGAGCGGCCCGGGGTCTCGTTCTGGGTCCACCACTTGGCGGTCCAGTTGTGTCCGTTGTACGAGGCGGACTTGCCGCCCGTGTAGACGGCCGAGGAGTTCCACGGCGAGGCGCACTCGGCTGCGGACGCCGAGGGGGCGGCCGGGCCCAGGACGATCATCGCGCCGACCGCGGCGAGTGCGGCCGCGAGGCTGGTGATGCGTTTGATCATGCGACATCTCCTAACGGGCGGCACGGGGGAGGGGCCCGGTGCCGTCATGGGGGTGTCGGCGACTCAAGCGAAAGTGGTCTGTACCTGTCAAGGTCTAGACCAAGCTGTGAAGGTAAAACCTGATGTGAACGTCTTTTGACACGTGAAACATGGGATGTTCCCATGTCTTACGGAAGCGGGGGAATGGACGCGAAAGAGAAGGTGCCGACGATGCCGTTGCGTAGCGCCGCGAGGACCAACCTCGTGGACCTGGTCATCGCCCAGATGGAGAGCCTGATCTCCGACGGTGAGTGGAAGGTCGGCGAGAAGATCCCCGCCGAGCCGCTCCTGGTGGAGCAGCTGGCCGTGGGCCGCAACACCGTGCGGGAGGCGGTCCGGGCCCTCGTGCACACCGGCATGCTGGAGCCGCGCCAGGGCGACGGCACCTATGTGCGGGCGAACAGCGACTTCGGCGCGGCCGTGCAGCGCAGACTGCGCAGAGCGGGGGTCCTTGAGGCGTACGAGGTCCGGGCCTGCCTGGAGCGGGACGCCGCCCGCCATGCCGCGGAGCGCCGTACGGAGGAAGACCTCGTGACGCTGCGGGCGGCCCTCGCGGAGCGCGGGAAGGCGTGGGAGAGCGGGAACGTGGCGGCGTTCATCGACGCCGACATGGCCTTCCACCGCACGGTCGCCGACGCGGCGCACAACAGCGTCCTCGCCGAGCTGTACGGGCACCTCAGCGACGTCCTGCGCGAGACGCTTCAGTCGGTCGTCGGCGCGCCGGTGCCGGATTCGGTCCGCCACCAGTTCGACGCGCACGAGGCGATCGTCGACGCCATCGAGGCGCGTGACCCCCAGGCCGCCGAGGCGGCGGTGCTCGCGCACCTCGCCGAGGGGATGGCGGCGCTGCGGGACCAGCCGCTGGACGAGCAGGTGCCGGGTGAGCAGCCGTCAGGAGAGCAGGCGACGGGCGGGCAGCCGCTGGGCGAGCGGCCGTCGGGCGGGCTGTCGTCAGGCGTGCGAGCGTCAGGCGTGCGAGCGTCGGGCGGACAGCCGCCGGGCGGGCAGGCGTCAGGCGGGCAGTCGCTGGCCGAGCGGCCTTCAGGCGGGCAGGTGTCCGGCGGGGCCGGCTTCGTGGCGGGCAGCGCGGAGGCGGCACATGAGTGAGTCGGCACGGGCCGCTGCCCAGGCCGCCCACGACAGTGCGGCGGCACCCGCGGGCCCGGGGCCGCGACCGCCCGCCGTCGCCGGGCGGCGCGCGCTTCTCCTCGCTTTCGGAGTCGTTCTCCTCGCGCTCAACCTCCGTCCCGCCCTCGTCGCCGTCTCCCCGCTCGCCGACACCATCCGCGACGACAGCGGCATGTCGGCCGCCGCCATCAGCCTGCTCACCGCACTGCCGCTGCTCTGCTTCGGCCTGCTCGCGCCGATCGCGCCCCGGCTTGGCCGCCGCTTCGGCATGGAGCGCTCGCTGTTCGGCACGATGGCGCTGATCTGTGCGGGCACGGCGCTGCGCCTGCTCGACTCGGTCGTCGCGCTCTTCGCGGGAACCGTCGTCATCGGCGCGGGCATCGCCGTCGCCAACGTCCTGCTGCCCGGCCTGATCAAGCGGGACTTCCCCGCGAAGGCCGGCCTGATGACCGGCCTGTACTCGATGTCACTGTTCGGCGGCGCCGCCCTCGCGGCCGGTGTCACCCTACCCGTGCAGACGGCAAGCGGCATGAACTGGCGCACCACGCTCGCCTGTTGGGGCGCCCTCGCGCTCGTCGCGCTGCTCGTGTGGCTGCCCCGGCTGCGGTCGCGTACGCGGGTGGACGCGGCGGCGGCCCGGCAGGCGGCGCACCCCGTGCGCGGCCTGTGGCGCTCCCCGCTGGCCTGGCAGGTCACCGCGTACATGGGCCTGCAGTCCCTCAACTACTACGCGGCGGCCGCGTGGTTGCCGACGGTGTTCCAGGACGCGGGTATGGCTCCGGGCGACGCGGGCTGGATGCTCTCCTTCTCCTCGCTGCTCGGCATCGCGGGCTCCTTCCTCGCCCCGGTGATCGTCGGCCGGCGGCTGCGCTCGGGCACCCTCGCCGCGCTCGGCGCCGGGCTGTGCGCGCTGGGCTTCGGTGGCCTGCTGGCCGCGCCGGTCGGCGGCGCCTACCTCTGGATGACGCTGCTCGGCCTCGGTCAGGGCGCGGCGATCAGCCTGGCGCTGCTGTTCATCGTGGAGCGCGCGCCCGACGCCCGGCACGCCGCGCAGCTCTCCAGCATGTCCCAGTGCTTCGGCTACATCCTCGCCGCGACAGGGCCGACCGTACTCGGCGCCGTCCACGACGCGTCGCACAGCTGGACCGTGCCGCTCGTGCTGCTGCTCGCCCTGCTCGTGCCGCAGGTCGCGGTGGGACTCGGCGCGGCACGCGACAGGCACGTGGCGGGCACCGCCTGAGGCGGACGCGGGCGGACGCAGGCGTCCGCCAGGACCCCGCATCGGCCGCCGCGCGCTCGGGCAGGATGCACCCGGTGCGGTTTCCTCACGGCGCACCACGGCGGATCGAGAAGGGTGCGGCGATGACGGATTCGGCCTCCGGGCGGCTCGCGATCTCACGGGCGACGCTCGACGACTGGCGTGTGGTGACGGGGTGGGCGGCGGACGAGGGCTGGAACCCGGGCCTCGGCGACGCCCCCTCGTTCTTCGCGCAGGACCCCGACGGGTTCTTCATCGGCCGCCTCGACGGCGAGCCCGTCTCCGCGGTCTCGGTGGTCAACTACGGGGAGAGCTACGCCTTCCTCGGCTTCTACCTCGTCCGCCCCGACCAGCGCGGCCGAGGCTTCGGCCTCGCCACCTGGCGGGCGGGGCTCGCGCACGCGAAGGGCCGGACCGTGGGCCTGGACGGCGTCCCCGACCAGCAGCCCAACTACCGCCGCTCCGGCTTCGCCCGGGAGTACGGCACGCTCCGCTACATCGGCCCGCTCACCGCGGGAGCCGCGCCCGACCGGCACGTGCGCCCCGTCGAGGCCGCGGGCCTGAAGGCGCTTTTGGCGTACGACGGTTCGTGCCTGCCCGCCGACCGGCCGCGCTTCCTGGAGAGCTGGCTCGCCGCGCCCGGCCACCGCGCCCTCGCCCGTATCGTCGACGGAAGACTCACCGGGTACGGCGTGCTGCGGCCGGGCCGCGACGCGCTGCGCGTCGGGCCGCTGTTCGCGGACACGCGCGCCGACGCCGAGGCGCTTCTGGACGCGCTGGTCGCCGAGGCGGACGGCGCGCCCGTCGCGATGGACGTGCCCGAGTCGAACACGGAGGCCATCGCGCTCGCCGAGGCTCATGGCATGAAGCCCACCTTCGACACGGCCCGCATGTACACCGGGCCCGTCAGAGAGTTCGCCGGGGACCGGGTCTTCGGGGTCACCTCGCTCGAACTCGGCTGACCGACCGGGCCGCGGGCAGAGCGAGGCAGCACGGCGCTCGGGAGTGCGCGGGCTCAGCTGCTCCAGGTATGGGCGAGGGCGCGGGCCGCCGCCGTCACCGCTGGGGCGGAGGAGGCTCGTGGCCGCTGTCGCCGCCCAACTGCCCCTTGAGCTTCTCCTGGGCGGTGTCGACCTGCCCGGTGTACTTGTTCTGGGTCCTGCCGTCGACGTAGTCGCCGGCCTTGTCGATGCCCTGGCCGGCCTTGTCCTCGTGGCCCTTGAGCATCTGCTTGAGCTTGTCCATCACAGACATCGTCGGCCTCCTAGGTGTGAGCCGTCGGTACCAGCATGGGGGCTCCCCGGGCTCCCCGCATCCGGGGCTCAGGTGATCGTCAGCCGCCGCTTGGCCCCGGTCTCGGAGCTGGCGCCGACATAGAGGTCCACCGCGCCCTCCTCGACGCGGAACTCCCCGTCCTGGGCGTTCGTCCAGAAACCGAGGTCGTCGGCGCCGATCCGGAAGCGGACGGTCCTGGACCTGCCGGGCTCCAGCGTGACCCGGCGGAAGCCGCGCAGCTTGCGCACCGGCTGCGTGATGCTCGCCGCGATGTCATGGACGTACAGCTGGACGACCTCGTCGCCCGCGCGGTCCCCGGTGTTGGTGACGCTCACCGACACCTCCAGCGTGTCACCCTCGCGCAGAGCGTTCGCGGAGATCTGCTCGCGGCTCAGGCTCGGCTCGCCGATCTCGAAGGTCGTGTAGCTCAGGCCGTGCCCGAACGCGAACCGCGGGCCGGGGGGCAGGTCCAGATACTTCGACGTGTACTTGTTCCCCGCGTCGTAGGGTCGGCCCGTCGACTCGTGGTTGTAGTGGACCGGGATCTGTCCGACCGTGCGCGGGAACGACACGGGCAGCTTGCCGCCGGGGACGACCTCGCCGAAGAGCACGTCGGCGATGGCGTTGCCCGCCTCCAGGCCAGGGTGCCAGGCCTCAAGGACGGCGGGGGCGGAGCCCAGCCAGTCGCCCATGGTCAGCGGGCGGCCGTTGACGAGGACGACCACGAACGGCTTCCCGGCCGCCGCGACGGCCGCCACCAGCCTCTCCTGGCCGCCGGGCAGACCGATGTCGCTGCGCGCGGCGGCCTCACCGCTCATCGCGGGCGGCTCGCCGACCACGACGACCGTGACATCGGCGGCCCTCGCGGCGGCCACCGCCTTCGGGATGCCCGTGGTCTCCTCGCCCTCCGGGTCGACGCCCCGGGCATACGTCACCTTCGCGCCCGGCACCGCACGCCGGATGGCGTCGAGGACCTTCACCGAGGGGTACTTCTTCGCGGCCCCCGGGAACGACCACGTGCCGAGGAGGTCCTCGGAGTCGCCGAACGGGCCGACGACCGCGAGGGACTTGACGGAGCGCTTCAGGGGGAGCGCCCTGCCCTCGTTCTTCAGGAGGACCATCGAGCGGGCGGCCGTCGAACGGGCCGCCCTGCGCGCGGCGGGGGTCGGGCCGTCGAGGGCGGCGCCCTCATCCACGTACGGATCCTCGAAGAGCCCGAGATCGGCCTTGAGACGCAGCACGCGGGAGACCGCGTCGTCGAGCCGACGCTCGCTGATCCTGCCCTCGCGCAGCAGCCTCTTGCCGTGGACGACGAGATGCGTGCTGGTCATCTCCATGTCGACGCCCGCGTTGAGGGAGAGGCGGGCCGCGTCCGCGCCGTCCTCGGCGAAGCCGTGCGGGATCAGCTCCTGGACGCCGGCCCAGTCGCTGACGACGACGCCGTCGAAGCCCCACTCCTTCTTGAGGATGTCGGTCAGGGTGTGGGTGTTGCCGTGCGCGGGGACGCCGTTGATGGTGTTGAAGGAGGCCATCACCGTCGCCGCGCCCGCCTCCAACGCCGCCTTGAACGGCGGCAGGTAGAGATTGCGCAGCCGTGACTCCGAGACGTCCACGGTGTTGTAGTCGCGCCCGCCCTCCGCGCCGCCGTACGCCACGAAGTGCTTGGCGCAGGCGGCGACGCGGTCCTTCGCGCCGTACGCCGCCCGGCCGTCGTCGTCCGGCTCGCCCTGGTAGCCCCGCACCTTCGCCGCGGCGAACGCCGCCGTAAGGAAGGGGTCCTCGCCGTTGCCCTCGGCGATCCGGCCCCAGCGGGGCTCGTGCGTGACGTCCATCATCGGGGAGAACGTCCAGTGCACGCCGTGAGAACGGGCCTCTCGCGCCGAGACCTCGCCGTCCGCCTTCGCCACGTCCGGGTCGAAGCTCGCCGCCTGCGCCAGCGGGATCGGGAACGTCGTCCAGAAGCCATGGATGACATCGAGCCCGAAAAGCAGCGGAATGCCGAGCCGGGACTCCTCGACGGCGATGCGCTGCAGGGCGTTGGTGGTCTTCGCGCCATAGATGCTGAGCACCGAGCCGAGCCGTCCCGCGCGGGCCGCGTCCTCCACGTCCTTCGTGGCGCCGCCGCCCGGTCCGGTGTTCCAGGCCCACGGGAGCTGCTGGAGCTGCCCCAGCTTCTCTTCGACCGTCATACGGGCGAGCAGCCGCTGGATCCTGTGGTCGTGGCGGGCACTCGCGGGCCCCGGGGGGCCGGGTGCGGCCTCGGCGGTGGCGGTTCCCGCTGCTCCGGCGGCACCCACCGCACCTCCCGCGACCGCCGTGCCGCCGATCGCGGACAGCAGGGTACGCCTTCGTACATCGCGCATGCGTTCGCCTTCTCACCTCGGAGCGGGGGATAACTTCTGTGGTGGCCAGAAGAGTTGAAGCGAAAGTACGTTTCCGATACATACCGGTCAACAGACGCGACGGGGCGGGAGCGAGGAGTGTGCAGCGGGCGGGTGAACCATTGACCTCAAGTTTGGTTGAGGTCATAACGTTCCACCCATGAGCATGGAAACCACCGCATGGAACCAGCTGTACAGCGTCATGCACGCACAGCAGGACCGCCGCCCCTTCGCCCGTGCCACGCTGCGCCGCATCGGCGCCTTCGCGCGGCCCCACCGCAAACGCATCTGGCAGTTCGTGCTGCTGAGCGTCGTCACCGCACTGCTGGCCGTCGCGACTCCCGTACTGGCGGGGAAAGTCGTCAACGCCATCGTCTCCGGAGCCGACTCCGCCACCGTCGTGCGCTACGCCCTGCTGATCGCCGCCATCGCCCTCGCCGAGGCCGGGATCGGACTGCTGAGCCGCTGGCTCTCGGCGAACCTCGGTGAAGGGCTCATCCTCGACCTGCGGACCGCCGTCTTCGACCACGTCCAGCGCATGCCCGTCGCCTTCTTCACCCGCACCCGCACCGGGGCGCTGGTCAGCCGCCTCAACAACGACGTGATCGGCGCGCAGCGCGCCTTCAGCAACACCCTCTCCGGGGTCGTCGGCAATATCGTCACCCTGCTGCTCACCCTCGTCGTCATGCTCACTCTTTCGTGGCAGATCACTCTCCTTGCGCTGGCTTTGCTCCCCGTGTTCGTCGTGCCCGCCCGCCGCATGGGCGCGAAGATGGCCAGGCTCCAGCGGGAGGCCGCCCACCACAACGCCGCCATGGGCACCCGGATGACCGAGCGCTTCTCGGCGCCCGGCGCCACCCTCATCAAGCTCTTCGGCCGGCCCGGCGACGAGTCCGCCGAGTTCGCCGCGCGGGCCCACCGGGTGCGTGACATCGGCGTACGCACCGCCATGACGCAGTCCGCCTTCATCACCGCGCTCACCCTGGTCTCGGCGCTCGCCCTCGCCCTGGTCTACGGCCTCGGCGGGTACTTCGCCCTGGAGGGCACGCTGAAGGCGGGCGCCATCGTCTCGCTCGCCCTGCTGCTCACCCGGCTCTACGCGCCGCTGACGTCCCTCGCGGGAGCGCGCGTCGAGGTCATGAGCGCGCTCGTCAGCTTCGAGCGGGTCTTCGAGATCCTCGACCTCAAGCCGCTCATCGAGGAGAAGAAGGACGCGGTGCCCGTCCCCGAAGGCCCCGTGGCCGTCGAGTTCGACAACGTCCGCTTCGGCTACCCCGCCGCAGACAAGGTCTCCCTCGCCTCCCTCGAAGAGGTCGGCACACTCGACACCCGAGGCGGCGACGAGGTCCTGCACGGCGTGTCGTTCCGCGCCGAACCCGGCCAGACCATCGCGCTCGTCGGCTCCTCCGGAGCGGGCAAGTCGACCATCGCGCAACTGCTGCCGCGGCTGTACGACACCGACGAGGGGAGCGTGCGGATCGGCGGCGTCGACGTACGCGACCTGACCGCCGAGTCCATGCGGGCCACCCTTGGCATGGTCACCCAGGACGGCCACCTCTTCCACGAGTCCGTCCGCGACAATCTGCTCCTCGCGAGGCCCGGCGCGACCGAGGACGAACTCTGGGACGTGCTGCGGCGCTCCCGGCTCGAAGACCTCGTGCGCTCCCTGCCCGACGGGCTCGACACGGTGGTCGGCGAGCGCGGCTACCGGCTCTCCGGCGGTGAGCGGCAGCGGATGACCATCGCCCGGCTGCTCCTGGCCCGCCAGCGGGTCGTCATCCTCGACGAGGCGACGGCCCATCTGGACAACACCTCGGAGGCCGCCGTCCAGGAAGCGCTCGGCGAGGCCCTTGCGGGACGCACCGCCGTGGTGATCGCCCACCGGCTCTCCACGGTGCGCTCCGCCGACCAGATCCTCGTCGTCGAGGCAGGCCGGATCGTGGAGCGCGGTACGCACGAGGAACTGCTCGCGCTGGAGGGACGGTACGCGGAGCTGTACCGCACGCAGTTCGCCAAGGGGGCTCACGACGTCCACCAGGAGTTCATCGTTTCCCCACCCGTCACACGCCCCGCCGTGAGAGAAACCCCCCATGTGTGACGACGAGTTGATACCGCCGAGCGCGGACATGACGGAGGACCAGTGGCTGCGGGCGGACCCGGCGCTCGCCGAAGGGCCGGTGGGGGAGCGGGTCCGGGAGATGCGGGCGCCCCGGCGGCGGACCGTGCTCGGCGGTGTGGTCGCGGGGGCCGCGGCGCTGACGGTCCTGCCGGGCGGGGCGCAGGCCCCCGCGGCGGCGGCCGCCCGCACGGGGAAGTTCCCGCTGCCGGCCGGCCCCGGCAGGTCGGGGGAGTACGCGGTGCTCCTCACCGGCGACGCGGGCACCGGCGAGGAGGCGCAGCACGCGGTGGCCGCGGCGGCGCGCGAGGTCTGCCGCGCCGAAGGGGTCGGCCTCGCGGTGGGCCTCGGCGACAACATCTACGAGAACGGCCCCGAGTCCGCCGACGACTCGGAGTTCCGCACCAAGTTCGAGGACCCCAACTCCGGTGTGGACATCCCCTGGCTGATGGTCCTCGGCAACCACGACTGCTCCGGTCTCATCCCGGGCAGCGGCGGCGACCCCTCACGCGGCGACCGGGAGGTCGCGTACGCCAAGGCGTCACCCCGCTGGTACATGCCGGGCCGCTACTACAACGTGGCCCTGCCCGCCGCCCGCGAGGGTGATCCGCTGGTGGAGTTCTTCGCCATCGACACCAACCCCGTCGCCTCCTACGTCGCCCAACTCGACCCGCACTACCGGTGGAACGGCCCCTACATGCGCGAGCAGCGCCGCTGGCTGGACGGCGCGCTCAAGGCGTCACGGGCACGCTGGAAGATCGTCCTCGGCCACCACCCGTACCTCAACAACGGCAAGCACGGCAGCGCCGGTTCGTACGACGGCTTCGAGATCGGCCACTACACCAGCGGCATCCACCTCAAGGAGCTGTACGAGGAGGTGGTGTGCGGCAGAGCAGACCTGATCCTCTCCGGGCACGACCACACGCTCCAGATCCTGGAGCCCACCACCCGCACCGGCGGCACCCGGCAGATCGTCTGCGGGGCCGCCGCCAAGTCCGGTGACGGCAAAGCCCACTTCGGGCACCCCGCGAGCTGGCAGAACTTCTCCGACCACGGCTTCATGGTCCTGAGGGTGTCCGAGCGGGCGATGACCGTGGACGCGTACACCGTCGATGTCGCCACCCGCCAGGCGCGCCTTGCGCACAGCCTGAGGACCAAGTTCAGTCGAGGGTGACGACGACCTTGATGTCGTCGTCCTGCTCGGTGAAGGCCTCCTCGGCACGCTCCAGCGGTACGCGCCTGGTGATCATCCGTTCCAGCCAGGCGCGGTCCGCCTTCGCCAGGGCCTCGGCGCCCTGGTGGTAGTGGCGGAGGTTGGCGTTGACCGAGCCGACGACCGCGTCGTTCTCCAGGACCAGGTCCCGGTTGATCGAGCCGGCGTCCACCGACAGCCGCCGTCCCGTGGGTGAGACGCCGGTCAGGCACACGACGCCGTAGGTCGCGGTGCCCCCCATCGCCTCGAAGACGACGGAGCCCGCGCCGGTGGCCTCGATCACCACGTCGGGCTGGAGCGCGGAGGTCACCTCGGCGATGTCCTCGCTGTGGTAGGTCGCCCCGAGGCCCGTGACCAGGTCCGGCTTCGGCCCCTGGGTGACACGGTCGAGCACGTGTACGTCCAGACCGCGCTGCACGCCGAGCAGCGCGGCGAGCAGACCGATCGGGCCCGCCCCGGTGACCAGCACCCGCCGCGGCTGGAACCAGGCGCGGCCGCCGACCCGCTCCACCTGCTCCCACGCCTTGGCCACCACGGTGGTCGGCTCGAGCAGCACCCCGACCGTCTCCAGGCCGGGGTCGAGCCTGACCGCATAATCGCTCTCCACGGTCCACGACCGGCTCGCGTAGCCGTGGCGCTCCTTGATTCCGCGCTCGGTGTAGCGGCCGTTGCGGCACATGTCGAACTCGCCGCGCGCGCAGGCCCCGCACGGCTGCGGGTCCGGGCGGCGCACCACTCCGACCACCAGGTCACCGGCCGTGAACCCGCTGCCCGACGGTGCCTCGCGCACCCGGCCGAGCGATTCGTGGCCGATGACAAGACGGTCCTCGCCGGGCGGCGCCCACCCGTACTCGCCCGCGGCGATCTCCTTGTCGGTCCCGCACACGCCGACCGCCAGCCCGTCCACCAGCAGCTCGCCGTCGCCGGGGACCGGGTCGGGCACGTCGCGCACCTCCAGGGAGCGGGCGGTCGAAGGGCGGACGGTAACGGCACGCATGGCATCTCCTGGTCGGTGGTTCCGGCTCCGCTGCGAGTCCCACGAAACCGCCACATAATTCACCCAGAGTTTCGTCGGTTTCGCGCGGTGGTCAGCCGCTGATTCCCGCCGCCACCGGCCGGTGATCGCTGCCGGTGGCCGGCAGTACCCACGCGCTGCGCGGCTCCACGCCCCGGACCAGGATCTGGTCGATCCGCGCCACCGGGAACCTCGCCGGCCAGCTGAAGCCGAAGCCGTCCCCGGCCGAGTCCTGGGCCGAGCGCAGTTGCGAGGTGAGGCCGGCGAACGCGCGGTCCTCCATGGTGCCGTTCAAGTCACCGAGCAGCACCACCCGTTCGTTGCGCTCGGCGGCGATGGCCTTGGTGAGCGCCTGCGCGCCGCGGTCCCTGCCGCCCGTCCCGAACCCGTCCTGGGGAAGCAGCCGCACCGAGCCGAGGTGGGCCACGTACACCGCGAGCGGGCCCTCGTCGGTGGCCACCGTGGTGCGCAACGCCCGGTTGTAGGCCATCTTGACGGCGGCCGGCTTGGTGGCCGCCAGCGGCCCGTAGTCCATCAGGGTGTCGACCGGCCGGGTGTCCGAGAGCGGCAGCTTGCTCCACAGCCCGACCGTGCCCCGCACGGTGTGGTGCGGATACGCCTTCGCCAGCTCCTTCTCGTACACCGGCTTCGCCCGCGCGGTGATCTCCTGGAGGGCGAGCACGTCAGCGCCGGAGGCGGCCAGGTCACGGGCGGTGCCCGCCGGGTCGGGGTTCTCGGCGCCGACGTTGTGGCTGACCACGGTGAGGTCGCCGCCCGGGCGGGACTTGTCGGTGAGCAGCCCGCCGAAGAGGCTCAGCCACACCGCGACCGGCAGCAGCAGCGCGACCAGCGCGGAGGCGGAGCGGCGCCACAGCGCCCCGGCCAGGAGCACCGGGATGCCCAGGCCGAACCACGGCAGGAAGGTCTCCACCAGACTGCCGACGCCCCCGCGGTCCGTGATCTGGGCGTGCAGCAGCATGAGCAGACCCAGCAGCAGCGCGAGCACCGCGAACACCGGGCCGCGCCGCCAGGGTCCGGGTCCAGCCTGACTGGTCGGCTCCGCCGTCTCGGCGTGCACGATCGCCTCTTCCTGCTCGCTACCGATCACTTCTGCATCCTCGGGTCCTGGGTGGGGTCGGCGTACATCTGCGGGCAACCGCGGTCGGTCGCTTCGGGCCGCAGCTCGTAGTGCCAGGGTTCGTTCCGGTAGATCTGACAGAGTCCGTACGCGGCGCCGTGCCCGGAAAGCCACGCCGTCGCGGGGGAGCGTCCGATGTCGACCGCCTCCCCCGACACATGGGGTGACGTCTTCGCGGTGGCCACCCAACGGGCGGCCTCGGCTTCGGACCCGTACTTGGCGATCGCCTCGCGCAGCAGCCGCTCCTGGTATCGCGGGGAACGCCAGCCGCCGTTGACGTAGAGGGAGACTCCGTCGTTCGCGGCTTTCTCCGCGGCCCTGCGAAGGGCCTTGCGTAATTCCGGATCGAGCTTGGCCACGGCCGGAATCTCCTCGTCGAAGACCGTGGTGCCGTCGGGGACGGCACCGTCGGCGAATTTCGAGGGCGGGGCAGCCGAGAAGGAAGGGGAATGGGAGGAGGGACGGGAGGACGAGGAGTTCTGTGCCTGATGGCCAAGGGTCGCGGCGATCGCCGCGATGACGGCTGTCACGCCGACGACAAGACGCCGGTGAAGGGGGCGGACCGGGATCCGCGCTGATGGCGAGGGCTGATTCATGCCGTCAGTCAAGGCAGCGCGGTGTTGCCGGCCCGTATGGGATTTTCGATACGCCGGCGATATGCGCGGGCTCGTAGCATCGGGACCATGCGCGTGCTGATCGTCGAGGACGAACCCTTTCTGGCGGAAGCCATCCGCGACGGCCTGCGCCTGGAAGCGATCGCCGCCGACATCGCGGGGGACGGGCGTACGGCGCTGGAAATGCTGAGCGTCAACGCCTACGACATCGCCGTCCTCGACCGCGACATCCCCGGACCGAACGGCGACGAGATCGCGGCACGCATCGTCGCCTCCGGAAGCGGCATGCCGATCCTCATGCTCACCGCCGCCGACCGCCTCGACGACAAGGCGTCCGGGTTCGAACTCGGCGCCGACGACTACCTCACGAAGCCCTTCGCCCTCCAGGAACTCGCCCTCAGGCTCAGGGCGCTCGACCGCAGACGCGCCCACAGCAGACCGCCCGTGCGGGAGATCGCGGATCTGCGGCTCGACCCGTTCCGCCGCGAGGTCTACCGGGACGGCCGCTATGTCGCGCTGACCAGGAAGCAGTTCGCCGTGCTCGAAGTCCTGGTCGCCGCCGAAGGCGGTGTGGTCAGCGCCGAGGAACTTCTGGAACGCGCGTGGGACGCGAACGCCGACCCGTTCACCAACGCCGTGCGCATCACCGTCTCGGCACTGCGCAAACGGCTCGGCGAGCCCTGGATCATCGCCACCGTGCCGGGCGTCGGCTACCGCATCGACACCGCCCCCGGCACCGGAGTTCAGGGAGGCGGGCGTGGATAGGGCGCCCGGGCTGAGCGTGCGCGTCAAACTCACCCTCAGCTACGCCGGGTTCCTCATGGTCGCGGGCGCCATGCTGCTCGCCACCGTGTGGGTGTTCCTCCTGCGCAACGTCCCCGACGACTGGGACCGCCGGCTTCTCCACGAGAACCCCAACCGCCAGCTCCTCGTGCACAGCTTCGCCCCGGCGGCAGCGGCCGTACTGGCGTTCCTGCTGGTATTCGGCCTGCTCGGCGGATGGATCCTCGCCGGCCGCATGCTCGCCCCGCTGACCCGGATCACGGAGGCCACCCGCACGGCGACCCACGGCTCACTCTCCCACCGCATCCAACTGCCGGGCCGCAAGGACGAGTTCCGCGAACTCGCCGACGCCTTCGACATGATGCTCGTACGACTGGAAGCACACGTCGGCGAACAGCGGCGGTTCGCGGCCAACGCCTCTCACGAGCTGCGCACCCCGCTGGCGATCTCGAAGGCCCTGATCGACGTGGCCCGCACCGATCCGGACCACGACACCGGCGAACTCCTCGACCGCCTCCACGCCGTCAACACCCGCGCCATCGGCCTCACCGAGGCGCTGCTCCTGCTCAGCCGCGCCGACCAGCGGTCCTTCACCCGCGAGCACGTCGACCTGTCCCTCGTCGCCGAAGAAGCCGCCGAAACGCTCCTCCCTCTCGCGGAGCGGCACGGCGTCACCCTGGAGACCAGCGGTGACCTCGCCCGCACGAGCGGATCGCAGGCGCTCCTGCTGCAGCTGGCCACGAACCTCGTGCACAACGCGATCGTCCACAACCTGCCCGAGCGGGGCATGGTGCGGGTCCATACCGGAGTCCAGACCGGCGCCCATCCCGAGACGGTGGTACTCACCGTCGAGAACACCGGCGAGAAGCTGACCCCGGAGCTGACCTCGACGCTGACCGAACCGTTCCTGCGCGGCACCCGGCGCGTCCACGCCGACGGCGCGGGCGTCGGCCTGGGCCTGGCGATCGTCGAGACCATCACCCGGGCGCACGACGGAACGCTCACCCTCACCCCGCGCCCCGACGGCGGGCTCCGCATCACCGTGGAACTGCCCGCGGCCCGCCCCCACTGAAGGGGCCCACGGCGGCCGAACCGCCGCGGGCCCCGCGCTTGTCGCGGCTCGTCAGCGGCCGAGCGCCTTCTTCAGCTGCTGCTTGTTCATCGACGAGCGGCCGTCGATGTTCTTCTTCTTGGCCTCTTCGTAGAGCTGGTCCTTCGTGGGGCCCTGGGCGCCGCTGTGCGAGCGCTCGCCACCGCGCTGCGGCGCGGACTTCGGGTCCTTTGTCGACGTCCTGCTCGCGGTCTTGGACTCGCCCGAGCGGGCCCGCTCCTTGTTGACCGTCCGGGCCGCGATCTCCTTGGCCCGGCTCTTGGAGGCTCCGCGGTCCTCGGCGCTCTCCTTGATGTGCTCGTACTGACGCTCACGCTTGTTGCTGGATCCAGCCGGCATGGTGACCTCGCTCTCTCATGGCCACCGGAGACAGTGCGTGCTCCGGGGCCTCCTTTCGGGCATATCGCCCAGTTTCGGCCCCCCTGTGCCCGGACGCCGGGCTCACCCCTTTGGGGTGTCCCCGTCCCGCTCGTTGTATGCGTCGGCGGCCCGTTCGTTCATCGCGCTCCCGGCCCGCTGGACGGTGCCGGTCACCGGCCCCCGCGGCGGGTCGATGTCCTTGCCCTCCCGCATGCCCCGGGGGTGAGCGGGCGCCGCGGGCAGGAACCGGGCGGCGACACCGCTCAGCCGGGTGGTCGTCGCCGGGGCGAGCCCGTGCGCCAGATCGGCGACGCGCGCCCCGGGGGTGAGCACGAGGCGGGCCCGGCGCCGGACGGTGGCCCGCACGATCCGCTCGGCGGCGCGCTGCGCGTTCATCGACACCAGCGGGGCGCCCGCCAGCGTGGAGAACCACCCGTACTCCTGGTCCTGCGCGCCGCCGAACTCGGCGTGCAGATGCGATCCGGTGCGCATCAGACCGGGGTATACGGCCGTCACACTCACCCCGGACCCCGAGGTCTCGGCCCGCAGTCCCTCCGCGAGCGTGCCGACCGCGGCCTTGGCGCAGGCGTAGGGCAGCAGATGCGGAACGCCGAGGAGCCCGCCCACGGAGGAGATCAGCGCCAGCCGCCCGCCGCCGGGGCTGTCCCTGAGGTAGGGGAGGGCTTCCAGCGAGGCGTGCAGGGCGCCCTGGAAGATCGACCGCATCGCGTCGTCGAAGTCCTCGGCGCGCAGCGACTCCAGCGGGGCGACCTGGATGATGCCCGCGTTCGCGATGACGAGGTCGACGCCGCCGCAGTCGCTGTCGGCCGAGGCGAACAGCTCCCGCACGGCCGCCTGCTCCCGTACGTCGCAGACCGCCGTACGCACCCTGGCCCGCGGCTGTCGGCGCAGCAGCTTGGCGCGCGCCCGCTCCAGTTCCTCGCCGTCGCGCGCGGCGAGCGTGACGGCGCAGCCCCGGGAGGTCAGCCGGTCCGCCATGAGGAGGCCGAGACCGCGCGAACCGCCGGTCACGACGGCCGACCGCCCGCTCAGATCGTCGAGGGCCCGGCCGCGGGGAGCTGATGCCTGGCGCACTGGGATCTCCTTGGTTGGCTCGGTCACGGTCGGAGTCGGTCACGGTCGGATGGCTGGCGCGGTCACGGTCGGAGAAGGGTTTTGATCATGCTGTCTTCCTTCGCCTGGAACGTCTCGTACGCCTTGGGGCCCTCCTCCAGGGAGAGGTGGTGGGTCGCGAAGCCGTCGACGCCGAGCGGGTCCTCGTCGGTCAGCAGCGGCAGGATGTCGTCGACCCAGCGCTTGACGTTGGCCTGGCCCATGCGCAGCTGGAGCTGCTTGTCGAACATCGTCAGGAGCGGCAGCGGATCCGCGGCCCCGCCGTAGACACCGGAGAGCGAGATCGTGCCGCCGCGGCGGACGATGTCGATCGCCGCGTACAGGGCGCCGAGGCGGTCGACGCCCACCTTCCCCATGACCTTCGCGCCGACGGCGTCGGGCAGCATCCCCACGCCCCACTGCGCGGCCTTGACCAGCGGCGCGCCATGCGCCTCCATGCCGACGGCGTCGATGACGGCGTCAGTCCCGCGGCCCTTGGTCAGCTCGCGCACCGCCTCGCCGATGTCCTTGCCGTACCGGCGCAGGTCCAGCGCCTTGACCCCGTCCCGGGAGGCGCGGCTCAGCCGTTCGGGGACGAGGTCGACGCCCACCACCAGGCTCGCCCCGCGGTGCAGGGCGATACGGGCGGCCATCGCGCCGATCGGCCCGAGACCGAGCACCGTCACGGTGCCGCCGGGCGGGATCGCGGCGTACTCCACGGCCTGCCACGCGGTGGGCAGCACGTCGGAGAGGTAGACGAACCGGTCGTCGGGCGGGCCCTCGGGAACCTTGATGGGAAGCGTGTTGCCGAAGGGCACGCGCAACAGCTCCGCCTGACCGCCGGGCACCTGGCCGTACAGCTTGGTGTAGCCGAAGAGCGAGGCGCCCGTGCCCTGCTCGCGGTTCTGTGTCGTCTCGCACTGGGAGTGCAGTCCGGCGTCGCACATGAAGCAGTCGCCGCACGAGACGTTGAACGGCACGACGACCCGGTCGCCCACCGCCAGCTCCGTGACACCGGAGCCGATCTCCTCGACGATGCCCATGGGCTCGTGACCGAGGATGTCACCGGCGTCCAGATAGGGGCCCATCACCTCGTACAGGTGCAGGTCCGAACCGCAGATGCCCGTGGACGTCACCCGGACGATCACGTCCGTCGGTTCCTTCAGTACCGGGTCCGGCACGGTCTCGACCCGTACATCGCGCCTGCCGTGCCACGTCAGTGCCCGCATCACTCTCTCCTCGCGGCGGCTGTCGTTCGAAGCCGCGGTGATCGCGGCTTCCCGCGCGCGGGTTCCCCGGTCGTGCGGCGTCATGCGGAGGCGACCGGTCGACCCCCGCGCGACGCGCACCTCGCCCTCCGGACGCGCACTCGCCCCCAGCAAAACCACATCGGCGCGCGCGTGCCAACAGCAGCGGGGCGTTCGGGTGTGGTGCGGACGCATCAGGGCCGGTTGTACCACCCGCACTTGAGTGTCGAGTTCGCATCAAGGCAGATCCTGACGGACGTCGCCCCGCCGGGCACATCCGCGGGCAATTCGGCATTGAACTGGTATGTCCCGTCGCACCGAGTGCGGCTGCTCCAAGTGCCGAGTTCGTTGCCAGAGGCACCGTACGTGCTGAACCACACCCTGCCGCAGCCGACGACCCGGTGTGTTCCAGCGGCCCCGACCGACCGGTCGCGCCACGTCAGGGTCCCGCGGACGGAGCTGGCGCCGATCGTGATGTCGAAAGGGGTGCTCGGGTAGGGGGCTGTCTGCGCGCCGGCGGCGGGAGCGCCCAGCAAGGTGCCCGCGGTCAGCACGACGGAACCGAGGGCGGCGGCGAGATGAGTCTTCATGCGAATCTCCAGGATGGGGACTGCGGGAGCGCGACCGCGGCTTCGGCGAAGCCGCGGTCCGCAGTACTAGTGCAGGCCGTCGATGCAGTAGCCGGCGCGGTAACAGGTCTGCCCGTCGAGGTACTTCTGGTTTTCGTCGGTCATGTAGACCCAGATGTTGTCGGACCCCCCGACGACGTCCGCGATAAGGGTGAAGTCCGCCGGCCCGGATCGATTGCACCAGGTGCTGCTGCTCTTGAAGTCCAGTGAGGTGCTTCCGGCGAACGCCCGCGCGTAGACCCGCCGACAATTGCTGGCCTTGAATGAGGCGTCGATACCCACCGACCGGTTGGACCAGGTGGCCGTGCCTTTGTAGTAACTCGCCCCATACACGATCGAGATGTCGGCGGCAGCGGTGCCGGCGGCGGTCGCGGGTGTCGCCGCGAAGGCCATCCCGGCAACCGACGCGGCTGCGGTCACGGCCACGCCGACCTTCCTCGTGCGGCTCTTCACCTTCGGTGCGTCCTTCAACTTCACCATGCCCATCACTCCCAGGTCCCTCGAGTGAACGTTGCTGCCGTTGTTCGGCGACACGACTTCACCACGGGGGAACCTCGCGCCGGAAAGCATTCGAGCCGGTTCAAATCCATCGCGACGACTGCTAGCGTCGGGACGGTGCTCACCCTGCGTGTAGACGCCAATACGGTGTCCAGGACACGGCTGGCGCCTTCTCCCGCTTCGGAAGCCGTGGCGTGGCTGAGACTCACCGCCGCGTCGGGACGGCACCCGGTCTTCGGGGATCCCGGACCACTCGCCCGAGCATCACTTGCCCATCCCGATGTCGCCCTGCTCGTCGACCTGTTGCCGCGGAACGGCGACACCTACAGACCTGACCTGCTCACCCCTCAGCCAGGAACGGACGCACAGCGCCGCGACCTGATCGACGAGCAGATCGCGCACATCGAGGCCGTGGCGCAGGACGACCTCGAAACCCAGGTCTTCACCCACACCCGGACCCACTGGAACAGACCGCTGCGGGCCACCACCCGCCGGATCGCGGAGTCGGGGCAGATGCAGCGCCGTCTCGCCAACGGTCTCGCCCGGTTCTGGCGCGACACCTTGGCCGAGGGCTGGCCCGAACTGCGCTCGATCATCAATCAGGACATCGCCCACCGCGCGGCAGCCGGCGCCACCCACGGCGTCGGCCGGACGCTCGGCACACTCCACCCCGACATGGCCTGGACGGGCCACGCGATCACCCTCGCCAAGCCGTGGGATGCCGAATTCGATGTCGTCGGCCGGGACCTGGTCCTCATCCCCAGCGTGCTTGGCCGGCCCGCCGTCATCATCCAGGTCGACACCCCTGGGCAATGCGTCTTCCACTACCCGGCCCAGCGGATCGGAGCCGACCGGGATCGCAGGTCCGGAAAGATCGCGCAAGTGGTCGGCAACGCCCGAGCGGCCTTGCTGGCGGACCTCGAAACTGCCCGGTCCACCGCGGAACTGGCCGCCCGGACCGGATATACCCCGGGCACCGTCTCCTACCACCTCAGCGCCCTGCACCGCGCGCGCCTCGTCACCAAGGTCCGAGACGGGCGCTACGTGCTGTACCAGCGGACCGCGCACGCGGCGGGCCTCCTGGAAGAAGCCCATTGAACTACTCGACGCTCCTACCCAATCCCGAAGGCAGGACAAGAGCCCTGGCCGGTGGCAGGATGCACGGCAACTCGCGCAGCACACAGCGCTGTTGACCTCGATCGCGCCCTGGATCGAGCCTGCCCTGGAGGTCCTGTGTCCGCTCGCCCCCCGAAGCCCGTCCGTTCCCCGGTGGCTGCCATAGCCCTGACCGCAGTCGCCGGACTGCTGATGGCGGGCTGCACCAGCACCAAGCCCGACAGCGACGGCGACAAGGGCGCCGCCGGGATCAAGCTCGTCTCGTCCGGCAAGATCAAGACCTGCACGCATCTGCCCTATCCGCCGTTCCAGTCGAAGAAGGACGGCAAGATCGTCGGTTTCGACGTGGATCTGGTCGACCTGATCGCCAAGGAACTGGGGGTCGAGCAGGAGATCGTCAACACACCCTTCGAGGGCATCGAAACCGGCCAGGACTTCAACATCCGCAAGTGCGACCTGGCCGCCGCGGGCATGACGATCACCGACGAGCGCGACAAGGTCATGGACTTCTCGGACCCCTACTTCAACGCCACCCAGGCGCTGATCACCATCAAGGGGAAGCCCTACAAGACGTTCCAGGACCTCAAGGGAAAGAAGCTCGGCTACCAGAAGGCCACCACCGGCGGTATCTACGCCAAGAAGGAGAGCAAGGACCTCGACATCGAGCTCGTGGAGTACGAGGACGTCGGCCTGCTGCTCACCGCGGTAAAGGCCGGAAAAGTCGACGCGGGCATCAACGACAACGGCGTGCTCTTCGATTACATCAAGGACAACCCGGACACCGAGGTGACCGCGGAGTTCGACACCGGTGAGAAGTACGGGCTCGGCTTCCGCACCGGCAACGACTCACTGCGCACGAAGGTCAACGAGGTCCTCAAGGAGGCTCGGACCGACGGCAGTTACGACAGGATCTACAAGAAGTGGTTCGGCACCACTCCGCAGAGCTGACCTCAAGCATTCACACGGCTGACCAGAGGAGTTCTGCGCGTATGTCCATGTCCCGACGGCGGCGGGCACAGCTGTACCGCGGCGTCCAGTACGCCGTGCTGTTCATCGCCCTGGCCGTGTTCGCGCTGGTGGCCGACTGGGGGACGCTGCGCCAGGCGTTCTTCGACGTGGAGATCGCCAAGGCGCTGTTCCCCGAGGTGATCACCACCGCACTGGTCAACACCGCCTACTACACGCTGCTCGGCTTCGGCTTCGGCTTGGGGATCGGCATCGTGCTGGCACTGATGCGGCTGTCCACGGTGCCCCCGTACCGCTGGATCGCGATCGCCTATATCGAGTTCTTCCGCGGCGTTCCCTCCCTGCTTGTGTTCATCGCGCTCGGCTTCGGCGTGCCGCTGGCCTTCGAGGTCGCGCTCGACATGGGCGTCACGGTGATGCTGTCTCTGGGCCTGGTGGGCGCCGCCTATATGGCCGAGACGATCCGGGCGGGCATTCTGGCGGTGCCCAAGGGGCAGACGGAGGCCGCTCGTTCGCTGGGCATGTCACCGGGGCGCGCGATGGTGTCGATCGTGATGCCGCAGGCGTTCCGGATCGTGCTGCCGCCGCTGACCAACGAGCTGATCCTGCTCACCAAGGACTCCTCACTGGTGTATCTGCTCGGCCTCTCGCTCGGCCAGTTCGAGTTGGCCAACTTCGGCCGGGACGCGCTGAACGAGCACAAGAGCCTGACCCCGATCCTGATCGCCGGACTGCTGTATCTCGTCATCACCCTCCCGCTCGGCCATCTGGTGCGGCGGCTCGAGGCCCGTACGGCGAAAGCCAGGTGAGCACCATGAAGCTGGACAAGGCACCCGACGCGCCCGCACTTTCGGGCCAGGCGATCGAGGTGCGCGAGCTGCGCAAGTCATTCGGCGATCTGGAGGTGCTCAAGGGGGTCGACCTCACGGTCGGGAGCGGTGACGTGGTGTGCGTCATCGGCCCTTCGGGCTCCGGCAAGTCGACCCTGCTACGCTGCGTCAACCTCCTGGAACAGCCCACGTCGGGCAAGGTGACGGTGGCCGGAACGGAGGTCACCGATCCCGATGTGGACATCGATCGCGTGCGCCGTCGGATCGGCATGGTCTTCCAGTCCTTCAACCTCTTTCCGCACCTCACGGCGCTGGAGAACCTGACCATCGCGCAGCGCCGTGTGCTGCGGCGCGGCAAGGATGAGGCCGAGCGCATCGCGCGGGCCAACCTCGCGCGGGTGGGCCTCGTCGACAAGGAGCGGTCCTATCCGGCGCAGCTCTCCGGGGGTCAGCAGCAGCGGGTCGCTATCGCTCGGGCGCTGTCCATGGACCCCGAGTTGATGCTCTTCGACGAGCCGACCTCCGCGCTCGACCCCGAACTGGTCGGGGACGTACTCGCGGTGATGCGCTCGCTCGCCCAGGAGGGGATGACGATGCTGGTGGTCACCCATGAGATGAGTTTCGCGCGCGAGGTCGCCGACCGGGTGGTCTTCATGGACAACGGAGTGATCGTCGAGGAGGGCACGCCCGAACGTGTGGTGGGTGACCCGCAGCACGAGCGGACCCGGACGTTCCTGGCGCGCGTACTCGATCCCGCGGCGGCTGAGGTGGGCGAGGTCCCGGACACAGGTCCGCACGAGAAGCGCGTGGACCGCTGAGTGCGCCTCGGGGCCGAATATCCCGGCGTACGGGCGTACGGGCGTACGGGCGTACGGGCGTACGGGCGTACGGGAGGGGTGCGGCCGAGCCCTCGATTCGAAGGCTGCCCGATGTACAGTGAAAGGCGCCCCTGACCTGCAAAAAGCTGGCAGGGAGCCGTCTCTCAGGAGTCCAAAGTGCTGCGTACTCTCTTCAAGTCCTGCATCTGACATCTGGACGTTTCCGCAGGTCAGCAGCATGGTGACGGGGCTTTCGTCAGCAAACAGTCAGCATCAGCCCCTGGGGTTGCTGATGGGTGCACCAGTCGGTATTCGCGCATATTGCTGGCGCAGGTAGCGTGTCGGCATGCCGTGGCGGCTTCTGTCAGGTGGACCCGACGTCGCTGAGGCCGACTCCGGCCGTCCTCGCCAGCGACACGGGTGCAGTCATCCACCGGACGACGACGGCGGCGACAGCCCTCGTCTCCTTCGTTCAGCGCTGGCGGTTCGGGCGGTTTCGAACGCGGCCGAACCGGTTCCAGAGCCACCTGGAGGGTCTGCCAGGGGCCTGCACTGTATTCCTGCCGGATCATCGCCGCGGTTTGTTCCCGGGCCAGGGAGGGATCGGTGATTGGGACAGACCTGCATGGCAGTTTGGCGGCTACCTAGTTTTCGCACCAGGCGCTCATGCGGCTGGCAACATGAGCCGTGTGGTCCGCGAGTTGCTCGTACAACGCTTGTGCTTCATCCACAGAGAAATAGGCGTCTAGGAGACCGTAGAGCGGCGCCTGGAGGGAAAGCCGTTCTTGCACGTGCCATGAGGGGCGGTAGTGAACCAAAGTGTTCCGGAACCCTCCGTGGGCCTGGAGAATCAGGTTGCTTGTCGGGGAGTCGAGGACGCCCTTCAGCAGTGATCGGTCCGGCGGGCGGAGTTGGGCTCCGTACTCTTCATCAAGCTTGCGGAGACTGGAGAGCGCGTGGTGGAGCGTGATGTACCGCAGCTTCCACAAGGTGATCGCTGAGGAGGGGTTGCGGTCGTCGGTGACGAGGACACTGGTCGTGTTTAGCGCGCAGGTCATGGCTGCCAGGGATGCCTTGATCTCCTCTGGCAGGATCGGATCGAAGCTTCGACGGTAATACTTCTCTGCACGTACCTCTGTCTTGGTCAGGTCCGTCTCCTGCACGGTGTCGAAAAATGACTGTCCTTCCCAAGGAAGTCCGTCTGCCGCTGTGGCGATATAGCTGCCCTGTTCCACGGCGATGGCGTGGAGTTTGGCGCCAAGCATCTCGGAATCCTTGAAAGCTTGCGGGGGGAAGGCGAGGAAGAAGCTGGCTGTGTGGGAGGTGGAGACGAGCCTGCCGCGAAAACGCCACAGGACGAGGTCCTTTTCCAGCGGCCGGGCCAGCGGTAGCCAGGTATTGTTCAGGAACTCCTCGCGGTGCTCGTCGACGATGCGCCGGAAGTCGGCGCCAACGTCGTCCAGTTCCTTGTACTTGTCGTCGTATAGCTTGACCGATTGCCGAGCGCGCTCGATGGCAGGTGCGTAGTCGTAGGCAAGTGCGTCCGAGAGGTCGGGAGCGATGTGGCGAAGCGCTCGGTGGGACTCGTGGATGATCAGGCACATGTAGTTGTGCATGCAGAAGATCGGGACGACAGCCAGTTGTGGGGCGGCTGTGATGCTGCGGGCGAAGCGTCGCAAGAACATGATGTCCTGCGCGATCAGCGCCAGGGCTATGTCGTTGCCGGGGGTCGTCGTCACTGGTGCTCTTCTCCAAGTGCAAGGGGCGGGTGCTGCCTCCTGCTGTACGGCATCAGTCCCGCAATAGGGTCGCTCCATGGACCAGTCGTGCAGGGCATCGTGTCAGCAATCTGTGCTGCCGCACAGCAGGGTTTCGAGCGGGAGGACCGTTGCGTGCACTGCGGCGGCCCGCCGGCGGCGCAGAGCCGTGGGGCGTCTTGCGGTTTCGTGGGCCCCGCTGCCGTGCGGGATGCCAGCGGCTACAGCGGCGTACTTCGAGGGAGGGGAGCGTGAGGACTGCCCGCATGCGGGCCGCGAAGGCAGATGTCGTTCAAGAACGAGGCGCAGTCAACGCACCAGCGGATGCAGTCGGATCCCTACGCGATCTCGTAGCTGTCTGATTGGTAGCTACGAAGGCTATATACCGGACAGCGGTGGGGCTGCTGAGGTTAGAGTTCGCTCAGACTCATGCCCGGGGCCGACGTCCCTGTGAAGCCAGGGCGTGCCGGAGGTATGTGTGGACCTGCGCCCGACGCATCTTGGTTATGCCTATCAGGATCTACTCACCGCGCTGCGTCTGGTGGATCTGACGGTGGGACGTGCGAGGTCGGTGCTCGTCGACACGAAGATGTTCGCTGGGGACCGGTTCGACGACATCACCTGCGAGTGGGCCGACGGCAGCCGTGAGCGGCTGCAGATCAAGCACACGACTCACGATCGCACGTTGTCGCTGAAGAGTTTCACCAAGGACCAGCGCGGCCTGCAACTGGATCTGCTGTTCGCCTCCGTCAGTCAAGATCTGCAAACGGATCCCCGTACCTCGCACCGCCTCGTGGTACGCGACACGGAACCGGATGACCCTGATCTATCCCAGGTTCTGCAGCCTCTCAGCGCGAGCAGCGACCCGGGGCCAGCGCTGTTGGGGCTCAGCAGCAGGCGCTTTCGGTTCAGCGCCACTGCGCTGCGGGAACACGAGCCGTGGCGGTCGATGCTCGTCGACATGGACGATGACCTGCTCCGGAGCGCATGCGCCTCCTTGATCGTCGACACGGGTGTACCGGCGTGTTCGCTCAACGTTCGCGAGCCAGGGCCCGCCGAGGCTGCATTGCTGCATCGCGTCCGGGAGGAACTCGGCGCCGGCCGGCCGCCGAACCGGGATCGTGCACCTGAAGATGTAGCCTTGGCCCTTATCGAGGCAGCCAAAGAGGCCCGTGCCAGAGCGGGGACGGTGGCTCTCGAGAGCTTGTTTCCCCGGATGGCATTGAGGGTCGACTTCGGGGCGGCTCAGGAAGGGCACCCTGTGGACCGTGCCGCGGAGGTGACTCGTCCGACGGTTCTTACGCGCATGGTGGCCGCCCTGGAGAGTGCGGCTCGCTCGGGCGGTGTCGTCGTTGTCACCGGTGGTCCTGGCGTCGGCAAGTCCTGGTTGTGCGAGCAGCTCGGTGATGCGCTCGGGGACACCTGGGTCGCTGCGAGGCATCACTGCTGGCTCGGAAGTGATGACGAGCGGCTTCGTGATCGTGTCCTGACCGAAGTGGTGATCGGCAGTCTTCTGCAGCAGTTGCAGACAGCGGTCCCAGAGGCTGTGGCGCAGATCAGACCACGCTACGCGGCCACCTCCGAGACGCTCTCGGCGGCAGTTACAGCCGTGCGTAGCCTGGTTCCGGATCAGCCGGTGGCGCTGATCGTGGACGGTCTCGACCATGTCAGCCGGGTCCTCGGGAGCATCACCGGCAGCGCGTTTCAGCAGCAGTCGGACCCGGCCGCCTCCTTGGTGGAGGAACTCGCTGCCCTCAGCCTGCCTCCAGGTGTCGTCCTGGTCCTTGCCAGCCAGCCTGGCCTCCATCTTCAAGCCCTGGGCGCCCATGCGGAACACCTGACGGTCCCTGCTCTTGATCGTGGAGAGCTGTATGCGCTGGCGGATCGGCTGGGTGTCTTGTCGGCCCTGGCGGAATCGGGCTCAGAACAGCCATCCGCTGACCTTGCAGAGGCCGCTGTCGGGCTGATCGATGAGCGCTCACGGGGCAATGCCCTCTACGCCACGTACCTATGCCGACAGGCGGTGCGACCGGCACCCGTCGTGGCATCGCTGTCGGCACGAGACGTTGCTGAGGACCCTCTGGAGCGTCTGCGCGCAGTTCCTTCCTCAGCACAAGACCTCGACGACTACTACGACTACCTTCTCAAAGGCCTTACCAGCGAACAGCGGCAGGCCGTCAGCATGCTTGCCATCTGCGACTTCGCCGTCACCGCGCAGGAGCTTGGAGAGATCTTCCCGCTGCCCGGTCCGCTGCTCGGCGCTGCGCTGACGAGTGTGGCACCGATTGTCGCGCAGCAGCCGGGCATCGGCGGGCTGAAGATCCATGAGAGTTTCAGCCGCTTCATCCGGAAGATCGACAGCAAACAGGGGTGGGTCGATCTCGTTAGGAAACAGGCTGCCGCTTGGCTCACCAGGCGCGGGTTCTTCACGGACCCGCGGGCATTTCGGCACCTGCCGGAGCTTCTGTCCGCCTTGGGTCACGACGAAGAGCTGGCCTCTCACATCGGACCAGATTTCCTCTCCCGAGCGATTGCCGGTCTGCAGCCCCCGCAGGCCATCGTCCACACCTTGACCGTGGCCGCGCAGCGAGCGGCAGTCCGGAGTGACTGGTCCACACTGGTGCGCTGCGTCGAACTCAGCCGGGCCCGGGTGACCTACGAGCAAGAGGGCCTGCCGGGCTCCCTCGTGCCGTACGCCGACGTCCTGGTGACACTGTGTGGGGCCGACCGGGTGGCAGCGAGCCTGATGTACGAGGGCGAGCGCACCATGATGGCGCGATGGGGCCTGCCGCTGTGCGCGGCTGTCGATCGTGCTGGCTTGGCCGCACCGTGGGCGACGTACCTGGCGGCCTGGGAGGAGGAACGCGACGACAATGTCCGTTACGGCTCTGACATTGACGACGCTGTGTTCCTCGCGGAGCTGCGTGGACGGATCAGGCAGCCACGCAGGAACATCGACGGCGATGCCGCGCCGCGCCCTGTCGCGCAGAGAGTGGCGCAGTTCTTTGACCAGGAGAATATGCGGACTGTTGAGCGTGCGCTGGGCGTAGTGCTGGAGTGTTTGGGGCACGAGGCGCTGATGGCGAGCGTGGAGCTCATTGAGCGTGCTGACCGGCGTGTGGCTGTTCTGCTGTGTCTCGCCGACGCCCGGGCCGACGTTGTAGGAGAGCTGCCTTCGGCACGCATGCTGGCCGCAGCGGCCTGGGCGAGTGGGCCGTGCGACCCGCGGCGTCTGCTCCGTCACGGCGTGCCCGCGGCGGATCTGGTGCATGATGTCTTCTCCGGCGGCATCACCGATGTCCTTGAGAAGGCGACGCGGGAGGTGCTGGCCGACCACGCTGGCGACCTGCCGGCTCCGGTGAACAGGTGGCTGTCGCTGCTTGCCGTGGCTCATGTCTGCGACCGGCAGGCCGCGGCCCGATTGCTCCCGCTCTTTGAGGGCGTTGGTTTCTACCGCGCGTGGCTGCGCTTTACCGTGGCGACCCTGGGCCTGCGCCACGATGTCGAAGCGGGCGTCATCCCAGCCGAGGCGGCTTCTTTGACCGCCCGTGTGGCACTTGAGCATCTGGCCCAGCACAATCAGCCGTTCGCGGGCCAGCCCAAGGCAAGCGATCTCGGCGGCATCCACAGACTGGTGCGAGAGGTACTGCACGATGCCGTCGTCGTGCTCCGGGACCAGGACGTGGCGCTGGGTATCGCAGCCTTGCAGGCCATCAGCCACGGAACCACCACATCCCTCATGGGCATGGCCGGGAGCGGGCCCCTCATCACGACGGAACTGGTGTCCCTGCTCGCCGAGAGCGTCGGCCGGGTTGGAGCCGGTGTCGTGCGCGAACTCATGGACACCCTGCGCGCAGCACAAGCAGGCCGCCGGGCTTTGTATGCGGAAGACGCGGACTTCGAGCTGGAAATGGCCCGCGTGAGTCTCGCCTGCGGCGATCTGCCAGCAGCGCAGGAGTGCTGGGACCGCGCCGCCCGGTTCATGGGCGCATATGGCGGCCACAAGGACGCCACCATCAGCGAGCTGCTCGATCCATTGACCGTGCTATTCCAGGCCGAACCTGCTCGGGCCCGTGAGAGGCTCGCCCGCTCGCAGCCTCTCACCTACCTCGTCTCCCAGCACACCAACGGACGAGGCACCAGTGGAATTCCCCATACATGGTGGGGGCTGCTGGCCCGCTTGGATCCGCAGGCCGCCGCACAACTGGGAGCCCGTGCTCTGCTGGCCGAGCCCGGCCTACCCGACGCCCGAGTGGAAGAAGCCCATCACCAGCTGCTCGCCACACAGGTCGACACAGCCGACCCCGTGATCCTGGCCACGCTGAGGATCGCTGCCGGCCACGCGGGCCAGAGCCTCGACACCGACATCGCTCTTCTCCACAGACTTGCGAACCTACCCCGCGACGATGCGGCACGGGCACAGCGCCTGCTGCCGGTACTAGCCAACGCGATCACTGCCACCTACGACGACCAGAGCCTGGTCTCCACTTTTCGCAGTGCCGGAGACCCACGAGCCACGGCGCTGTCCGCGGCAGCGCAGCAGTGCGGTGGTGAAGGCGGTCCGCTGTGGTCACCGAAGCAGGCCACGACCAAGACTTCTCGCAATTGGTACGGTCCCGAAGGGCGCTATGCCACAGACGCCTACCTGCACGCGCAACAGCGCCCCACACTGCCAGGAGGTGCTGCCGGCGCCTTGGCCGCAGTCCGTGACTACGACGACAAGCCATACAAAGCTCCTCCCGGCCCCCGGTGGTCGGCAGACGCCCTCGCCAATACAGTCGGATGGAGGCTCCTGGAGATCGCCGACCGACACGGCACCGATGCGGCGACCCGACTGCTGCACCGGCTTGCCGAAGACACGAGTGTGTACAAGCCGCGTGAACTTCTGGCCGATATCGCCACCGGGCTCTGTCTGCGCCAAGAGGCTGCCCCCGACACCCTCGGCACGCTCGCCGCTACGGCCGGCGCCCTCGCCTTCACCACGATGCGGGGAGGAGGCGGATGGCGCTCCTTCGCGGGCAAAGACAGGCTCGAGCTATGGCAGCAAGCCCACAGGGCGGATCCCTCCACCGCAGTCAGCCTGCTCGCCGACCAAGTGGCACGCGCCGTGGCCGGCGCCTCATACGACCGGACGATTGGTGTCAGCCAGGCCCTGGTCTCCGCCTTCGCCGCACAGGCCCCGCTCGACGGGACGCCAGGAGCCGACGCGCTCTCCTGTTGGGACGCGGCCTATGAAGTCATCGCTCACCGCCTACCCGGCGACGCCCGTCTCGATGACGGCGTCTATCAGCCGAGCCCGGAACCGGCCGCACGGCAAGACATCGACACCGCGCTGTGTACTCTTGCTCTGGCCACCCTTGCTCTACCCGAACGCGGCGACAAACGCCGCGCCTTGATCGCGGCGACTGTGCTGCTGGCGAGCCGCCCCGGTCAAGCCCAGACCGCACTTGCGAACGTGCTTTCCTTCTCCCTCGGTGCCGGGCCACTAACCTGGCTCCTGTCCGTTCTGTGTGACCACTTGCCACCGGACTCCCTGGACGCATCACTCCTCGTCCGACTCGTTGCCTTGTGTAGCAGTGACATGCTGTCCGTGCGGGCCGAAGCTGCTGCGATCCTTACGCGTGCTGGGCGTCAGCCTCCTCCGCCCCGCAACACCGGCCCACCCGACACTCACACGTGCCGTAAGTGCCGTCTTTTCTCGTAGGGAAGGCACGCCGTGACAAACTTCCAAGAGGCAGCGACCGAGATCGTCGATCAACATCTGGCGACCCGTCTCATCTCCGCGGGTGATCCTCCGGGACTACACGAGACCGTTGTCGACCTCGTCACTGAGGCATTCCCCCAGCACGTTGAAGCGCTGATGGGGCACCAGCTGGACTCGCTCACCCACCCGAGTGGGACTCAATGGCCCGATGCCTACCTTGCTGACGAAAGTGCTGCCGAAGACGCACTTCAGCAAGCTGCGGCCGGGCTGCGCGTCGCGCTTGCCCAAGCCGGACAGATGAGCGGTAATGCGCAGATCTTCGAACACAAGACTGCCGCTCGACTACGTGACGATCCACGAGCGGCGCTGCGCGCGGAGCTGGCCCGCGTGCCGCGGCCCCTCACTCGCCCACAAATTCTGGAGTGGTCACTCGACCCTGCCCCCTGGTTCACAGAAAGCCGCGGCGAACCTGGCGTCTGGTCACCTGTGGGATTCGAGTCAGTTGCCGGTCAACGACGGTTGCCGGACGGCGTCGAGGCACTCCCTCGTGTGAGCAGCGGCCCCCACGAGGGATGGGTACAGATCGGGTTCACCGAACGGCAACTTACCCCTGCACGCCGGTATCCAGATGAGCCCGCCCGCCAGATACAGATCATCGTCGGACTGGAGGCTGGCGGCGGTCGTACACCGGCCAGCCCCCTGCCCCTCGCTAAAGCTCCCTGGCAGTTGTGGACGCGCCCGCTGCGGCATCTGGTGCCTCACCTTGTCGACACGGGCGCGGCCGTGAGGCATATCAGCACCACAGATCAACCCTTCGTGGCTCTGACCGATGCCAGCGCTACCACCCTAGTCAACGCGCCCCTTCCCTCGTACGGCCTGGGGCTACCTCACCTTGTCCTCGCACCGGCTGTCAGCGTCATTGCTGCTCTCGGCCTCGAACCCACGGAAGGAGTCTGTGGTTTCAGCCTCAGCGACGCGCAGGGAGAAGCACTGGTCGGTCGTCAATGGCGAGGCCACCTTGTCCACGACGGGAACTACAGACCTCTGCTGCCCGCGATCGAGGGGGCAGATCTGCTGATCCGCCCCGACTTGTTTGCCCGCCTTCACAACTTCGTTGGTGCCGCTCGCTGTCACGTCGGTCTCCGAGTGGTTCTCAAGCCAACAGAGCAGCTCAGTGCCATCTCGGCCAAGGACGATCGCAACCACTGATCACGTCGGCGGTGAGGGCGACTTAAAGGGCGCTTTGTCCTGGCGAAGGTGCTTGGTAAGCCCGTCGAGGATGATGGCTGAGTGTTGGTCAAAGTAGAGGCAGTGCAGCCGGCCCGGTCGGGGCCGATATTCGCCCGAGTGCAGTCGGCAGTGGGCACTGCTGCGCTGCTCTGGCAGGGGGCGCCCGAGGCGGTGGGGCGAGAGCACCACGTCGAGTGGACCGTGGATGAGGACATCGTCTGGACGGAGAACGCCCGGCAAAGCACTGATGGAACGCCTGAGCTGCGGGAAGACGGTGACCGCATCGTCTTTCGTGGACGGCTGAGTCTCGACGAGGACGGAGGGGCGGCCCTGGACGTGGGCGGCTCGGTGATCCTGTTCGATCTTGCCAACCCGCCTCTGCCGGATGGTGTCGACGGGGCGTGGGTCGAGGCCGCGTGGCAGCGGGCAACGTCACGGTCTGGCCCCACGCGGTCTGACCGTCGGTGGGCGGTTAGGTGTCGCACCAGTCATATGCCTGCGCCGCCTGGGACCTGATCCTGACGCGATCAGCTGGCGACGCTGAACCACCCCGGCCGCACCTCGGTCAGAAGCCCTGGTCCGTGACGTCAAGAGGTTCGGGCAGGCTCAGCCCGTACCAGCACAGCCGTCAGAGGTCGAAGATTTCTCTCCGGTCGGCTGCGAAGTCGAAATCGATCTCCGTGCCGTTGTCGCTGACAAAGAGGCACGTGCCCCATGAACTGTGTACGAGTAGGTGCCGACCTGCCCACTCCGGCTGATTCGGCGCGAGCCGGGCGCGGAGGCGGTCGACTTCGCGGGCGTCGGCGTGCAGGTCGGCGAAGTCGGTGGCGAGACCGGTGCCTCCCTGTACCTCGGTGAGACCGGGAACGGGTTGGTAGAGGACGGAGGTCTTGACTGGGGTGGTTAAGGACGACGTCGTGCGGGCTGGGACGGCTTGGCCAGGGGGCTGAACAGTGTCGCGCATCCAGGCAGCACTGGGATGTGCCAGAACGTCCGCTCACGCATCCAAGGCAGGAACCCCCGGACGGAGGGGCCCTTGCGGGTCCTACTCGGTAGTCGACCGTTGGCGCTGCCCTCTGCGCCCTGCGCACTCCCGGCCCGCGGGCCAGAATGCGGAATCCTCGGACGATGTGATCGCTGATCCGGTTTGATGGCGCCACAGGGCTCACCGCCCGGTAGGCGCCGTGCGGCGAGCGTTCGAGGGACGAGGGGAACGACCATCACATCGACGTACGACACCGTCGGCAGCGCATTCCGGGACACCGTGACCGCCCTGACCCGACGGCGGATCGAGATCTACCAGCACGCCGGTGAGGAATGGCGATTCGCGGAGAGCCTGAAGTCCGTCAGCGAGGACACCGCCCAGGAGTACGAGGGCCGCACCGTACTCGAACTCGTCCAGAACGGGCACGACGCACTCGGCAGCGACCGTCCGGGACGCATCTCCGTCCTCGCGGTCCCCGACGAGGGCGGCGGTGTCCTCTACGTCGCCAACGAGGGCGCGCCCTTCGAGGAGAAGAACTTCCGCGCCATCACCGAGGTGGCTCTGTCGAGCAAGGCGGCGGGCGAGGGCATCGGCAACAAGGGGCTCGGTTTCCGCAGCGTGCTGCAGCTGACCGACTGGCCGGAGATCTACTCCAAGACCTCGGCCGACTCCCCGGTGTTCGACGGCTACTGCTTCCGGTTCGCGCGACCCGACGACGTACACGCCCTCGTGGACGATCCCGGGCTGGCGGCCCGCGTGGTCGAGGACATCTCCCCCCTCGCACTGCCCGTGCCGGCCGAAGTCACGGACCCTGTACTCAAGGAACTGGCCGAGGACGGATACTCCACCGTCGTACGGCTCCCGCTGCGGGACCCTCACGCCTGGGGACTCGCCGTGGCGCAGATGAGCGGGATGGCGAACGGCGACGCGCCGCTCCTGCTCTTCCTCGACCGGGTGGCCGCACTCCTCATGGAGGTGCGCGGCGAATCCCCTGACGCGTTCACGCGGGTCCTGTCCCGTACCGAGCACGCCTCGGACCTCGTCCGCGACCGCGAGACTGACCGCGAGGGCGACCGCGCGAGCGACTGGGTGACGGAAGTCGACCTCGCTGACGCCGGCCGCTATCTGCTGGCGCGCCGCACCGTGGAGGCCGGCGCCCTCAGCGAGGCGATCCGGCGCAGCGTACGAGCCCGGGAGATCGATGCAGCCTGGGAGAACTGGAACTCCGACGCCTGGGTGGCGGTGGCCCTGAGGCTGGACACCCCGCTCGCGCACGGCCGTATGTACACGTTCCTCCCCATGGCCGCCGCTGCCCGGGCTCCCTTCCCCGGGCACGTCCACGCCCCCTTCTTCACGAAACTGGCGCGGCTCGACATCAGCGAGTCGGTGGCACTCAATGACCACCTCCTCAACCACGTCGCACACCTGGCGGTGGATCTGAGCCGGCGCATCCGCTCGGAATCACCGCACCTGGTGGCCGCCGACCTCGTGGTCGACCTCGTCAGCTGGGACGCACCGAAGCGGTTGAACGACGCTCTCGACGGCGAACTCGCCACCGAACCGATCGTCCCGCTGCACGGCGCGGACACCTGGGGCTCACTGCGGGACTCCTACGCGTGGCCCGAAGGAAAACGCTCCTGGCGGGTACTGACCACCGACGCCCTCGCCCGCGCAGGAGCTCCGCTGCTCGCCGCGTCCGTCGGTTCCGTCCGCCACGCGCGACTCGACAAGCTGTGCAGAGCCGTCCTCCCCACCTCGCTTCGCGCACCGGCACCACTGTCGGCCGAATGGGCCGAGCGCGTGGCTGCCACGCTGCCCCGAGAGGACGAGACCGCGGCAGGCCCCCTGTGGGGCGACTTCTACGGTGATGTCGCGCATGCGTTCGCGAGGGACCAGGAGGCGTTGCGGGGCCGCCGCATCATCCTCGACCAGAGCCTGCGGCTGAGGAAGACCCTCGGCGGCGCGGCCGAGTCGCAGCAGAACGACGGAACCGTCTTCTTCCACCCCGACGCCGACTCCGTCACCCGGGTCTCCGGTGACCTGAAGGCGCTGCGCCGCCGCATCGCCTTCACCCACCCGGCGATCGTCTGGGACCCCCAGGGGCGCGACTTCCTCCAGCGCCACCGGCTCGTGCGCCCGTACGAGCTCGACCGGCTCTTCGACGCGCTGGAGGACCTGCTCGCCGGCCGGCCCACCGATGCCCTCGGCCGCGACGCCCTCGTCTTCGCCTTCCGGCAGTACCCGACCCTCACCCAGACCCAGCGAGGCCGCCTGCCCCGCATTCCCTTCCGCGTCCCGCTGGCGGCCGACGGCTGGGGCAGGGCGGCGCGGTGCTCCTTCTCACCCGCCTGGGGTACCGAGGGGGCACGGAGGCTGGACCGGTTCCTCGGCGAAGCCGGGGCCGGGGTGCCCGCCGCGATCGCCGCTCAGCGAGAGGGCTGGATCAGCGGACCGGACGACTGGCCCACACCCGTCCGCGACCCGTCCGCCTACGTCGAGTTCCTCTCCGCACTGGGAGTGTGCGACGGGCTACGCCCGGCCCACGTCGGCGGCTGGCTGCAACCCACTTACGGCAACGACCTGCATCCGGCCGGCCTCGCCGTACGCTTCGGATTCGGGGACCAGCTCGCCGCCGCCTGGACCGCGGACGTCCGCAAACAATGGACGAAGTTCGCGCACCCGTGGACCCCGTACGAGTTCACGCGCGCACCGGCCCACCTCGCGGGAGCGGCCGACGTCGCGGCACTGCCCAGAACGGCTCGGCGCGAGTTCGCCGAACTGCTCCTCCACGGGCTCCGCACCTGGGACGGCAAGGTGTTCACCTTCACCGTGCACAGGCCGACGTATCCCTTCAAAGACGAACACCTCTGGCCGACACCGCTCGCCTCCTTCCTCCGGGGCTTGGCATGGCTCCCCGTGGAGGAAGCGGACGGACCCTTCTTCGTCGCGCCCGGCCAGGCGTGGTTCAGCACCGACGGCGAACTCCCCGCCTTCGTCCCCGCCCTGCCCCTGACGATCCGGCGGCTGCTCGCCGACAGGACCGTCGCCGACCGACTCCTCCACCTGGGTCTGCGCAGATGGGACGACCCACAGCACGCCGGGGCGGTCGTGCTGCAACTCGGGGACACGCTGGACAACAGCGAGGTCCCCGAGTACCTCAGCGTCGCCTTCAAACGGCACTACGAGCGGGCCTGGTCGCAGATCGCGCAGACGGGAGCCTGGCCTTGGGAACCCGGCGAGGAGATCCGGCTGGCCGTCAGCCGCGCCAACATGCTCGGCGCCCTGACGGTGCCCGCCTCCGCCGGGGGAGCCACCGTCTACGTACGCGACCAGGAGGACCCCCTCAAGGAAGCGCTCATCGAGCTGGCGGGTCACCCCGTCCTGGTCGCCCCGGCCGAGTCCGGGGAGGCGATCGTCCGACTGGCCGGGGCACACGGGCTCCGGGTGGAACGCACGTCCGCCACCCATGTGCAGGTCCGGCACCGGGACGGCTCCCCGATCACCCCGGACGGAGCGGCCACCGCGCTGGTCGAGCGCGGGGAATGGCTGGTCACCGTCGTCGCCCTCGCCATGGAGCTGAAGTCCGGGGCGTTCGTCCGGCGCAGCGAGCGCGGCGTCCGTGCCGCGCTCGAACGGCTCCGCACCATCCGCGTCGTGCACGCCGCCGACGTGGAGATCGCCATCGCCGGCGCACCGGCCGAACCACCGTCGACCACCCGGGCCCTGCCACTGCCCGACGACGACCACCCCACCGTGGTGGTCTGGAGGAGCGAGGAAGGCTGGGACGAACTCCAGGCGGCGACACCGGCCATCGCACAGCTCCTGAACCGTCCATGGCTGCAGGACGCGCTCGAACTCGTCCTGGTGAAACTGGAGCGGCTCTTCGACGGCCACGTGCCCGCCCACATCGACGACGGTTCCCTCGCCCAGGCACTGGACACGACTGAGGCGAAGGTCACCGAGATCAGACGCCATCTCACCGGCGACGTGCAGGACGCCGTACGGCTGATCCGTCCCGTCCTGGCCTGCGTCACCACCGGCGACTGGGACGAGGAGTCGGAGAACCTCCTGGCCCGTGCGGGAAACGAGTCCGAACTCCAGGCGGTCATCGACCGGTGTGCACCCGGCCTGCTCGTCCCGTCGGAGGCCCTGGTGGCCCTCGCTCGCTCCTCCACGACGCCCGCTGAACTGCGCGACGAACTACGGCTCGACTTCATGGAGTTCAACGCGGCGCTGGCCACGCTCGGCCCCGGGTACTCGCCGTACTCCTACCCCGACGTCCACGAGCAGGCCTTCGGCGACTTCGTGCGTGCGCACGCCGACGCGATCCTCGACCGGCTCCGCGAGCGCTACGCGGCCGTCGCCGACGAGGGCGGCGACTGCACCCCGTACGCCGCGGCCCGGGGCCTGCACGACCTGCGGCCCGACCCGGACTGGCTGCCCCGCTTCATGACCCCGCCCCCGGAGGCGATGCGCGCCAGGGTGGGGGAGTGGCTGCGCGAGCACGGCGCCGACGACGACCTCGACCGGCCGGGAACCCTCCCGCCCGTCGACCTGCTGCGTGAACGCAACGCCTCTGCGATCGACCTCCTGGTGAAGGTTCTGCTTCCCCAGGTGGAGGCCTGGTGCCGCAAGCAGGGCGTCGAACCTCCGAGCGGCTGGCACGGCGCGGTCTTCCTGGAGTCCAAGAGCTGCGTCGACAGGTCCGGGCTGGGCGATCTGGCGGAGCTGGGCGAGAGCCAGCTGATCGATGCGGTGGAGCGCGCGGTGGAGTGGCCCGACGGCATGCCGCGGACTGCGGACCTTGTCCTGCTCGGCCTGACGCCGGACGATCTGGCGCGGTCGGCGAAGCGCCTCTCCCGTGCTTCCGGCGGTACCGGCGGTACCGTGCCGCGCACCATCACCATCGGGGACGCCGAAGTCAGCGTGGGACGCGACCAGCTCTCCGCCATCGCGGACATCGCGGCGCGCACGGTCGGTGAATCCTTCCTTGAGCAGAGCGGCAGGGTGCGCCTGGACGCCGTACACGGCGTACCCCGGCCACGCGGGGCAACGAACTCCCCTAGGCAGCGCATCGTCGTGGCGAAGATGAACCAGACCAACGAGGACCAGCGTTCGGCCATCGGCCTGGTCGGAGAAGTAGCGGCCCGCGCATGGCTCCAGCGCCGGTACGCGGACGTGTACTGGCGGTCCGGATACGCCGCTGTCGTCAACGGAGACCGCGACGCGTCCGACTCGCTGGGGTACGACTTCGAGGTGACGTGGCGCGACACCACCCGCTTCTTCGAGGTGAAGGCGCTGAGCGAACCGAGCGCCGACCGGGTCGAGTTCGAGCTCGGACCGTCCGAGGTGGATGCGGCCCGCCGCCACGCACGCGGCAACCGCTACCGCATCCTGTTGATCACCTCCGCGCTCGCCCCCGAGGGCCGCAGGGTCTTCGAGCTCCCGAACCCCTTCTCCGCGCAGGGCCGGGACCGGTTCAAGATCGTGAGCCGAGGGTTGCGCTATCAGTGCTCACCTCTCGAGAGGGGGTAGGCTCGGCGCTCCAGCCTTCCTCGGCAATGGCTATGGCTAGGGGCGGGCCAAGCTCAGCGGTGAGGTCGAGTTGGCGCGCTTCGTGCTGCGGCCCTCAACCGCACTCGAGGAAGCCGCCGAGGTGCTCAACAGGGTGGCCGTGATCGGGCCACGGATGGCACAGCACACGACTCAGCCGCAAGCCAAGGAGACTGTGATCGCGTTGATCGACGGAGAATCTGATGGCGCCGATGCAGGGGTGGACGGATAGATGACGGGCGACTTTGGCCCCGACCGCTTGCGGCAGCTCTTCGGCGACCCGAACGAGGACGGGGTCTACCTTGTTGGCGTCGTGGAGTTCTCGGACGATGCGAGCGAGGACCAGTGGTCGTACGTCGGGAACACTCAGATGGGGACCCTGGAGTCAGTTGCCAGCAGGCTCGGCTATGAGCGGCGTGACATCACGATTGTGGAGCCTTACCGAGAGCCTGGCCGTGGGGTGCTGCCGGACGGAACAGAGCTGGCCGTGACCTCGACCACCGTGCGAGGGAGTGCGTCATGGCATCGGAGTAGCCGGGAGCCAACGCCGGAGGAACGGCTCCGGTGGGCAGGGCATCCAGTGCCGCCGCCACCTCCGCCCGAGCCGGTGCCGGTTGGCCCCAACATGGAGACGGCGAGGCCGCGGATCGAGGAGCACCAGGGCGATGTCTTTTACACGAAGACCGGCAAGCCCTTCATCTACCGGACCAACCGCTACACCCTGGTCATCGTCGAGAGCCGGCGCAACGTGCAGTGGCACGAGATCAGGTCAGCGCTGGAGGCATGGCCGATCGCGGGGCCGTCGGAGATTCCACGATGCCCCGAACGTTCTGGGCGGTACGTCTACGGGATCGTGTCCGACGAGCGGATCCGGCAAGGGGACTGGTGACGACCTTGGACCTGCGGCTCTGTGGCGGCTGATGCGATGCTCGCCGAACCTGTCGAATCGTCGGACGCTACAGCTACGGTTATGGGTAAGTTTCTACTATCGCGACTTCCTCGTCGACCGAGCGCCGAGAAGCACCCGAGCAATGCCGAGGACGCATGGCCGAGGACCAAGAGTACGAAGAGGTCGAAGCAGTTGTTTGCATCCCCAGGGGTGAGCGCCTCGCCGACTCGCGGAAGAGTGAAGGCTGGAGTCGTGGGTTCACTCCCAGGACGAGCGACAAGGGGCCGGAGCACGTCGAGATCCGCCTGAAGGCCGACAAGGAGTCAGGTTTCACAGACAAGCCCGAGATCGTCTACGTCACCGAGTACGTGGAGGATCAGCCTCCTCAGCTCACCCCCGGACAACAGGCCGTAGTTAACATCGCGGTCCAGGTCATCGATGGTCTCGTAGAAATCGCGAAACCTCTCGTTGCGCATTGGTGGCACACCCAGGCCGTGCCGGTCCTCGTTGCGAAGCGCGAAGGCTTGGTGCTGAAGCAGCAGGCCCGCAGAGCCCAGAAGAAGGCCTTGCGGGCCGGGGGCACGACGTCACCTCATGTTGCTGTTCCGGGGGTTGCGGCTGACACGCTTTCCCAGGATGTGGCCACCGCGCCCAGCGGCCCGAAGGCCACTGTGACGAGCGTGGAGTTCCAGCAGATGTTCATGACCTGGCTCGCTCGTGAGGACGCCCAGCAGGCGCTCTGGAGACTCATCATGAATGCCGAGGTCGAGGATGGCGGTGCTGCCACCCTGGCATGGCAGCAGGAACTGAAAGAGCTTTCGCCTGAGCAGCGATCTGAGCGGGTCATGGAGTTCCTCGCTACCAACCCATCGATCCTGGAGGACTTGGCTCGTCAGCTCATGGGCAGCATGGCCCCCGGGCTCGGCGAGACGACTCTCAGGTACGACCGGGTCTAGTGCTGTGACCGGCAAGGTTCACCGGGTTGCTCGTTGTGCTGCTTGGAAATGAGTTCTCCAAGCAGCGTGGGGAGGTGGGATGGCAAAACCGGTCCGGGTTCGCGGGCTGACCGAGCAGGAGGGCAGAAACTTCAGCACATCGTCCGGCGGGGCAGCACGAGTTCGTTGCGGTTTCGGCGGGCAATGATGCTGCTGGCCTCGGCCGGCGGGAGCACGGTCCCGGTCATAGCCCGCCTGGTCCAGGCGGACGAGGACACCGTCCGCGATGTGATCCACAAGTTCAACGAGATCGGGCTCGCATGCCTGAACCCTCGATGGGCGGGAGGCCGTCCCCGCCTTCTCGATCGTGACGACGAGGACTTCGTCGTCCAGACGGCCACCACCCGCCCGACGGTGCTGGGCAAGCCCTTCACCCGCTGGTCGATCCGCAAGCTCGCCGATCATCTGCGACGAAACCGTGCCCGCCCCCGTCCTCATCGGCCGGGAGGCTCTGCGGTGCCTACTCGCCCGCCGCGGGATCTCCTTCCAGCGCACGAAGACCTGGAAGGAGTCCCCAGACACGGCCTTCGACGTCAAGCTGGCCCGGATCGAGTACGCGATCAACCAGCGGCCGGACCGCACCTTCGCGTTCGACGAGTTCGGGACCCTGCAAATCCGTCCCACCGCCGGCTCCTGCTGGGCCGAGCAGACTCGGCCCGACCGCCTGTCGGCCACCTACCGGCGCACCCACGGCATCACCTACTTCCACGGCTGCTACTCCGTCGGCGACGACCAGATGTGGGGCATCAACCGGCGCCGCAAAGGCATCGACCACACCTGGGCCACGCTGAGAACGATTCGCGCGGCTCGTCCGGACGGCGGCCCGATCTACGTGATCCTGGACAACCTCTCCGCCCACTTGAACTGGCGAATCCGCAGGTGGGCGGCCCGCAACAAGGTCGAGCTGTGTTTCACCCCGACCTACGCATCCTGGGCCAACCCCATCGAGGCCCACTTCGGACCACTACGGCAGTTCACCCTGGCCAACTCGAACCACCCCAACCACACCGCCCAGACCCGGGCCCTGCACGCCTACCTCCGCTGGCGCAACCAGAACGCCCGCCATCCCGACGTCCTGGCCGCCCAACGGCGCGAACGCGCCCGCATCCGCAGCGAAAGAAGCATCCGCTGGGGCGGCAAACCCCTACCCGCCGCGGCCTGACAACCCAACCCGGTGAACCTTCCCGGTCACAGCACTAGGCGATGTCAGGCTGTTGGCATGGGCCATGGGGATCTGACGAACGCGGAATGGGGCCACCCGAAGCGGAAGATCTCCAACTGCGAGGTCCGCAACCTCCTCGGCTCCCAAGTGCACTTCGGCGCCGACGTGGCGATCCTCGTGAGCACCACGTACTTCAGCGGTCCTGCTGAGCGTTGCGTCGTGCAGAACGGCGTCATTGCCGTCCATCGCGACCACCTCGGCCTGTGGAACAACGGCGTCGCGCTGTCCGCTCTCGCCTCTGTCAACGGATCCGGCCAGGGAGACCGCCAGCATCGCGCCCGCCGGAAGAAGACGTACGGATAGCCGGAGCTGCGGATTCTGCCGTTGACGGCCTCCAGGAGTCGTCGGACTGGCTCAATGGACCTATGGAGATCGGGGAGCACTGGGCCTATCGAGCAAGGTCGAAGGAACTGGGCGGTGCACTGCGCCGCGTGGAGATCGTCAGAGTGGGCGGCGCCGGCAGCTCCCGGAGCGTCCACGTGCGCTTCTTGGATGGTGACGCGGCTGGCCTCCAGGAATGGGTGAGCCCCAACTGTCTGCTCGTCCTCTGGACTGACGTCGACGCCTTCCGGGCGGATGACGCGGCGGAGCTGGCCCTGGCCGAGGCATCGAGGGCAGTGCGGGGAAGCGCCGAATTCGAGGCGGCCCGGATGATCCTGGGCCTCGTCCGTCCCAAGGGCCGCCTACGCCTGCGTAAGGCGGTGACGGATGCCGGAGTCCTGGAGCTCGGGCGCCTTGAAGTGACCGCGCCACTCGTCGGCATGGACGCTGCCCAATTACGCGACGACCCCATGCTCCACGAGGACCGCAACGGCTGCTCCCTGGCAGGCTGGCCGATCACCGAGCGGATCGCACGCCAGGTCGCCCAGCGGCTGGCCGAGGAGATCCTCCCGGAGGTCGACCAGCGGCAACGAGCTATGGAAGAGGAGCGTGATCGATCTTCCTGGTACGGCTACCAGCGACGGGACGACCGAAAGCTGGACGCTGAGAAGGAAGCCCTGCGCACGGTACGGGAATGGTGCGGGCAAGAGAAGGCAGAGCGCCACGACGAAGTGGCGGCCCTGAGGGAGGAGGTGCTACGACTCGGTGAACTGGTCGAGCGCGCCGTGAAGGCGCTCCGCGACCGGGGCCACGGCGTCATCGCCTCCACCATTGAGCGCGACCTGGGCGTCCATATCTCCAGCCTTGGTCCAGACGTTCGTCGCTGAACGCCCGCGAGCGCTCCGGCTCCGGCCGCACCTCCGGCTGGGCCGGGGCGGGCTTCGACGGCGGCTTCTCCTTCTCGGGACGATGCGGGTGCCAGCCGTCGAGGAACGGACGAAGCTGGTCACCCGTCGGCTCCGCGTGGAAGTTCCGCCCGCGCAGCCCCCTGCGGCTCAGGACGGGATCGAGCCGGTCTGCCTCTGACCGCCCCCAGGCCGACCACTCCCGAAGGCTCTCTGCCTCGACGGGGTCCTCCGCCTGGTCAGCGGCCTCGTCCAGCGCGTCGCAGAAGGCCCGCATCTCACCGGCGGCTCGCCACTGGTCCAGCGCCGTCCCGAACTGCTCGGCCCGCGCCGCGTCCACCGCCTTGATCGAAGCCACGCTGACCGCGGCCTCCCACTTCTCCTGACGCCGCTGCCGCTTCTCCGCTTCCAGCCGTTGGCGCTCGGCTTCCTGCCTCGCCCGCTCCTCCTGCAGCCGACGCTGCTCCGCCTCGCGTTGCTCCCGCAGGCGGCGCTGTTCCGCCTCGTACTTCAGCCTGGCCCGCTCCTGCTCCTGCGCCTGTGCCTTCAGCACCTTGAAGACCGCATCGATCTGGTCTTCCAGCAGCTTCCCCTCGGTGTCGGCCCACTCGGTCTTGATGCCGAGGCGCAACTCGAGATCCCCAGAAGGCTCGAACCGGTGTGCTGGCGTCACCCGCTGCCAGTCATAGGTACGCCGGCCCGGCTGCTTGGGCACGTACCGGACCTGCCGCTGCCGCTCACGGAAGCTCATCTCGTACGTGATGCCATGGACGGTGAGCAGCGGCCTCGGCTGCTTGCGCTTCCTGGAGACAGTGATCTCGCCATGGAGGGCGAAAGCACGCTCGGCGAACAGCCGGATCAGAGACAGAACCCGGGGGCGTACCTCCTCCGAGACCTCGAAGGCGCTGTGGTCCTTCTCGACCGCGGCGATCACATCGTCGATGTCGGTCAGAGTCCTGCTGCGCGCGAGCCTGATCCGGTTCCACTCCGTGTCGTCCTCGCCGCTCACCCGCAGCAGCCCGAAGCAGATGTCGCCCTTGGCACGACCGGTGTACTTCAGGTGGTACCCGGCAGGAGAGCACTGCCTCGCCGCATCGAAGGCCCGCCGGTAACGGGCCCGCTCGGCCTCTCCCGGATCTGGGATGCGCAGGAAGCGCCCGGCCTGTTGTACCTCCGCGATCAAGGCCGCCCCGATCTCCGCGGAGGAGGGCTGCCGAACCTTGGGCACACGCTGAACACGAGGCTTCGGTTCGGCTGGAGTCTCGGACTCGGGAGGCTCAGGCACCTGGGGTGCCGTGGCGGCCGCCGTCGTACGGGACCTCCGCGGCGTGGGTTCGGGCCGGTCCGGATGATGGCCGTGCTGGAGGTAGAACCGCCCCGCCTCGGCGATCTCCGCCCTCCACCGCCCACTTTCCTTCGGCATGGTGATGAGGCCCCGCTCCTTCAGGACCCTTGCGGTGCGGGCGAGGTTCGGGGAGTCAGAGGTGACGGGTTCAGCGCCCTCTCCGATGCGTGTGAGGAGGGCAAGCTGGCGATCGTTGAGCGACGTCCAACGGTGCATGTGATCGTCGTACCGTCACTGATCCCGCCAGCACAAGCTGTAAGTGGATCGAAGTGCCCGACCAGCTAGACTGACTCCCACTCCTCCTGCGCCCCCTGTGTCCTCTAGGGTCGGCGCGTGCCAGGTGCTCGAAATTCTCCACCCGGAATTCCACCGGTAGCGTCCTTCCGTCGACGGGGACGGGTAACCGGGGTCCGGCTGCCGCTGCGGTCCGCTGAGGCGAGGTTGGAAGCGGCACGCCAGGTGGGCGAACTGACGCACGATGGAGCGCCGTCGAACTCATTCTGCGTCGCCGCGGCATTCGATGAGCGAGGTTCGTTCTGACGGTGTCGGGCTGGTCAAGCCGGTTGGAAGGGCGGCTGACAGGCGGTGTCCGTCAGCCGCCCTCGGCGATCAGGAAGTCGCGCAGGTCGGAGAGCGTCCGGGTCGTGCCGTCCACCGTCAACGACCAGAAGGTCCACCCATCCACTTGGTCGTCGCCGGTCGCCATCCGTGCCGCGGACGTGGGCGTGGCCAAGGGCCGCTGGAAGCACATGATGCTGCCGTCCGCCAGCAGGGTCGCCCTGGCCGGGCCTCGTTTCCCCCGGCCTGTCAACACGATCCCGCCTGCGGAGAATGTCTCAGGCGGCAAGGCGGCTACCAGAGTCCGCAGGTCAGTGCGATGCTCTATTGCCGTGGCCGCAGGGGGCTCGACTCCGTCGCTCGCTTGTCCGGCGACGTCGTCCGCCGCCCCTCCCTCAAGGGGTGCGTCGTTTCCCGAGAGGTCGTGGGCGAGGAGGGCCAGGCGTTCGGCAGCAGCGGCCGCTGCGCTCCACTCGGCGGTCGTCCGGGTCAGGTCGTCGAGCTCGGTGCGGGCGTACAGCGCCGCGCCGACGTGCCCTCCGCTGGCGAGGTACAGCTGGACGAGTCCGTTCACCCTGCCGAACAGGGTAGATCTGCTCTCGATGAGTAGGTCCGAGTTGAGCGCGAGCATGCGTATGGTCTCGTCTACCCGGCAGAGGTCTCGTGCCACTTCGTCTTTGGAGTACGGCTGCTCGGGACGCCGCCGAGCATGACCTTGCCCGTCGAATCCCATGAGTTCGGCATCCTCGGCCACCACGGGATCGAGCAGGACGGGTAGCTCGCCATCCAGGCTCCCGCCCACCGATGCGCGTTGCCCAAGCAGGGGAAAGCGGGCTCCCTTGCCAGGTCCGGCACTTTGATTGCCGTAGCGGGCACCGCCGCTGTTGCAGTGGTGGCAGGAGAGACGGTAGTTGGCAGGGTCGTAAGCGAGCCACCAGTACCCGCGGCGCTCCGTCTCACCCACGACGACGGACTTCGGCCGGTAGTGGTCTACGTGGTAAGGCGAGCGGACGAACCTGGTCTCGCAGTACCAGCACTTCTCCCCGATGAGGGCGATCAGCGGGTCGCGGATCGCGTCCTCCCGCCACATCTCGCGGAAGGAGAGCTGCTTGTCCGCGTCCTTCGCGTCCTTATGGAGCTTCGCGAGTTCCTTAGCGGCCCGGTCCGCCCACTTCTGCGGCGCGGTGAGTCCGCTGTTGTCCACGTGGCGCACCGGGATCAGACCCCCCGGGAGAAGCGCTCGTCGAAGAGGATCCGTGCGGTCGCTTCGAGCTCCTCGCCCGTCATAGTCCCGTTCCGGGCTCGTTTGACGAGTTCCGCGCGCCGACGGTGCAGTTCCGCCAGGAAGGAAGAGAGCACCTTGTCGCGGCGCCATGTGGCGAAGCCCAGTCCGTCGAGCTGGTCGGTGACCTCCTGGAGTTCCTGGCGAGCCTCGGGATCGTCCTCGGCCACCGGTATGAGGCGGTACTGGGTGTCGATCAGGTCCTGGGTGTGTTCGTCGAGTTGGCTCCGGAGGCGGAATAGGTCCGAGGTGAGCAGCCCACCGGCTCCTTGGCCTCGTGGATTGGTGTCCGGGACGAGCGCCTTGGTCCGTCCGTCGGCGTCCTTGTCGAGCACCCGGATCTGCTGTCGCAGCATGTTCGAGACGAGGAGGGGCTCGTGGGTGGCGGCGATGAACTGCGAGCGCTGTCCGTCGCCGAGCATGCTCTGGACGGACGAATACCAGCGCCGGCTCCACTCGGGGTGGAAGTGTGCGTCGGGTTCGTCGAGGAGGAAGAGCGACTCCTGGCCTCGCTGCAGCCGCAGCAGACCGAGGACAGTGAGGATCTGCTGTTCTCCGGAGCTCAGCTGGTCCGCCCGGACGAGGGCGCCATCCGCCTTGCGGACGCGCACGTCGACCGTGAGGTAGCCGGCCATCTGAAGGGTGGACAGGAGCCCGAACATCGACAGGTCGCTGTCGAAGAGGTTGCGGAAGGCGAGCACGTCCTCGGCGCTGCTCATGGCGAGGGCGAACCCGTCGTCGGGGGTACCCGCGCTGTACAGCGGGTCCGATTCCGGCACCGGTCCGAAACGGCCTGATGCTGCCGCCTCCGCGAACAGTGCGCGCGGCGGCCCGCCCAACCCCCAGTACGGCAAGGCTGACAGCTCTTCCCCTACCGACGCGGGGGCGCGCAAGTGCAGCGTGGCGGACACCACCCCGTCCACCCTGGCCTGCTCCTTGAGGTAGTCGCCGAAAACGTCCGCCCACTGGGCGGCCAGGGAGAGCAGGACCAGGGGGAGCCAGTCGGGCGTGCACAGGAATCCCGGGGCGTACAGCGGGCACGTGATGGGCAGCTCCAGCTGCTCCGACCACACCCCGTCCTCGTTCTCCGGCCGATCCTGCCAGGCAAACCAGGACTCGGTCCACTGCTGGCGCCACGTCGCCAGCTCCGCCTCGGCGAAGTGCACGTGGCGCTCGAACTCGGAGCCCCGCGGGACCCGGCCGTGCACCTGATACCCGAAGACGTGGTCGGGAAGGTGGCGGCGCCAGTCGTGACGCGGTGTCTCGTCGCGCGACCCGGTAACGTCCGTCACCCACATGACCGGATCTGCCTCGGCGGACGGCTGCACGATCTCGACGGTCGTGTTGCGGAGCCGGTAGCGCACCTCGTATCCGAAGTCCGTACGGCCCGAATGGCCGAGGGCGCAGCGGTAGAGAGCCCCGAAGAGCTCCGCGAGCGCGTGTAGGATCCGGGACTTCCCGCCTCCGTTGGGACCGATCAGCACGGCAATGGCCTGCCCCTTGTCGACGGCCCTCTCCAGGTCGAGGGTGAAGTCCCGCAGGCCGCGGTAGTCGGGCAGCCGCAGCTGCAGCAGCTGCATCGGATCCCCCTCAGCCGGACCGGAACGTGCGGGCATCGCGCGGCGGTGTGAGCTCCTCCGCAAGCCTGGCGAACCGTCGCCAGGCATCCTCCAGCCGCCCGGAGATCTGCTGGGCGATCAGATGCGGCTCTGGAGTCTCCCTCGGCTCCTCCTCGCCCAGGTCGGCGCCGAGGTCGAGGTTGACGTCGGGCCTGGTGAGGAGTGCGTCGACGGAGTAGGGCTTGAAGGCCCGCGACGCGACCCGGGAGTCGGGCGGGTGCCCGGGCCGGTAGGCAGCGACGAACGCGTCGAGACCTGAGCTTTCCGGGGAATCGGCGACGGCCGTGTCTCCGGTCCGCGCGTCGTAGACCCAGAGGTGGCGGGTCGCTGGCGATCCGTCGGGGCGGGCCGCGGCCTTTTCGAAGAACAGGACATTGAGCTTTACCCCCGAGGAGCCTCCGGAGAACCCGGTGGGGAGGCGGAGCAGGGTGTGCACGTCGCACTGTTTCAGCAACTGTCTCCGTACCCGTTCCCCGGCGCCCCTAATGAAGAGGACGCCGTCCGGTACGACAACGGCGGCCCGGCCGCCGATCTCCAGCAGGGTGTAGATGTGCTGGATGAAGTTGAGCTGCTGATGGCTGGTGGCCGCCCAGAAGTCCGGCCGGGCGAGGGCGAGCTCCTCAGAGCCATGGAGGTCGGGTGCGCCGGTGGACGGGGGCACCCAGCGTCGCTGCCCCAGCGGCGGATCGGCGAGGACGAGGGTGGCCTGGCGGCGGGGGCTCGCGGTGAGGGAGTCCCGCACCTCGATGGCCGCCGGGTTGCCGTCGAGGCGCTCGACGCCGTGCAAGAACAGGTTCATGCTGGCGAGGCGCGCCGTCGCGTCCACCAATTCCGTCCCGCGGATCGCGCCGTGGGACAGCTGTTCCCGCTGGGCGGGCGGGACGCCCGGCGGGAGGTGTCGGGCGATGTGCTCGAAGGACCGCACCAGAAATCCCCCGGTGCCTGCGGCCGGGTCCACGATCGTGTCTTCGACGGTCGGACGGCAGCACGCGACGATGACGTCGATCAGCTGCCGGTGGGTGAAGTACTGGCCTGCGGCGGTCCGGTGGTCTTGAGCACACCGGGCGAGGAACGCGTCGAAGACCGGCGCGCGCCACTCCGGCCGTTTGTCCCACCACGAGAGCCCCTCCTCGATCTGTTGGATCAGGTTCTGGAGGTGCATCGGGCGGCGTAGCCGGTTCTGGGCCTTGTGGAAGATGCGGCCGATCACGCCGCCGCGCTCGCCAAGCTCCGCCAGGAGGGCGCCGTAGTACCGGATCAGGTCCGTGCCCTCGTGTAGCGCGAGCTCGTCCCAGGCGTCGCGCCCCAGGACGTCAACGCGGTTGAGGGGCCGGTGCCGCAACTCCTGTGCCGCCTTGAGGAAGAGCAGGTATGTCACCTGATCGCCGTACTCCAGGGCTGTTAGACCATCGTCGCTCAGTGGCGGGAAGAAGGACCAGAGGTGCTCGGCCCGGCGCTCCACCTCGGAAGGTCGGTTGACAGACCGTCGGGTGGGCGTCGCACGCGGCACGGTCACTGCTCCCTTGAGTCGTACGTCGTTCTCGCTGCTCGGCGCCGCGCCGTGGGGCAGGCTGCCCGTGAGGGCCTGCTCCCGGCAGCCGTCGCGCAGCCGAAACGCCATCGCCAGGGCTTCCTCGGCCGAGGACGTAACTGAGTTGAGTTCGCTGTTCCACGCCTCCAAGGAGGCGAGGAGCGTGCCCTGTTCGGTGAGTGGAGGCACGGGGATGGGCATCTGCCGCAGCTGGTCGAGGCCCAGGGAGGCTAGGCCAGCTGTGCTCCGTGCGGCGTCCCGTAGCCAGCTTCGTCCGGGACCGTTCGCGTACAGGGCGAGCAGCCGGGGGTGCAGGGCGTCCCCGGTTATGCGGACCCGTGCCACGTGGTGGTTCGGTACGTACATGAGGTGGGAGGAGTCCTGTTCCCATACTCGGGCGAGGCCGAGGCTGTCGGGTTGTCCACTCAGCACATAAAGGACGTCCCCAGGGCTCAACCGGGTCGCCTCCGCTCTACGAACGTCCAGCCGCACCGTCGGCATCTGCTTGTGTGCCCAGCGCTCGCCCCGGAGTTCGGCCGGGCGCAGGGAGCCCACTTCGACGCCGTACGGATCGTCGGCATGCCGGCTGTTCGTCACGGGCCCGCGTACGACTTCGGCCAGCTCGCCGAGGGCGACCCAGCGCCATCCCAGGGGGATGGCGGGCAGGGGAGCGCGGTGCGTGGCCGCGGAGGGCTCCGGGCCCGCGTGCGGCCCGGTCGTGGTGTGGCCGAGGAGTCCCTGGTCGATGACGAGGGTGCGGAGGTCTTCCACCTGTCGCAGGGTGTCGCGGACGGCGGCTTCCTCCTCGTCGACCCGGACGAGCCAGAAGGCGAGAGAGGTCTTGATCCGCTCCTGCTCGGATCGTGGGGGCAGCGGCAGCCGAACCCGTTCCAGATCCCGTGCCGCGATGTGCCCCAGGCCGGCACCCTGACGTACGGACGACTCGATCTGGCGCCGTACGACGCGGGAGTCCCATGCCAACACCAGGTACTCGGGGTCGATCAGCCGCTCGTCGACCCTCACCCGGACCATGGTGGCGGGGTACGACGTGGGCCCGGTGGTCTCGCCGACGAGGGCGGCCCGCCCGATCCGCGCCCCCGGCCCGTCGTTGCGGCTCATCAGGATGTCGCCCGGCCGGATCAGATGGCCGGCCGCTTCCGCTTCCGCTGCCGAGGCACACGGGCCTTCCCGGGACTCAGTGAGGTCGGCCGTCGCCGACCGGAGCGCGGGCAGGCGGAGGACGGGCACCCCTCCCGGGACGGCCTGACCGGACCGGCCCGCCGCCAAGGGCTCGCGCAACAGTTCGCCCAGCGGAACCTCGGTCCAGCCGGGCGGCAGTCCCGTCCTCACGCCAGCACGCTCCGCAACTCGTCCAGCAGGCGGACCGCACCCTGCTCCCCGTGCTCCCCGAAGGCGCGCAGGAAACCCGACGTGCCGCCCCTGACGGTGAAGGGAACGGCGTCGAGAGACGCAGCGGCGAAGTGTCCGCCGGCCGCCGTGCCGTCCGCGATGTGTTCCATCCACCAGACCTGGTCGGAGTCGAAGGACCGTCCCCGGCGCTTTTGGCGGTCGATCCATGCGTCGAGCCGGTCGAAGACCTGGTCGCGGTAGGGGCGCGGGCGCGGCTCCAGGCCCGCTTCGTACCGGACGAGGGCAAGGAGGTCCGCAGGCCCCTTCGGTGCCCGCGGCCGACGGGGATCCGGCACAGCGACACCGACGCGTTCGTAGGCGCTCCAGATCCGCTCCGCCGTCAGGCCGTGGGGCGGCCGTGCCAGAGACTCGGCCCACGAGCGAAGCCTGCGGAAATCTTCCTCGGACAGGCCCCCTGTGACGGTGATTAGATCCCGCGCCGCGGCATTGCCCGCCCGCAGGAAGGACTGCCAGCGCTCCATGACCTCGGCGTCGTCGACTGTTGCGAGGGCGGCCGGGTTCGGGGCCTCGTCCGCGTCCTTCCCCCGACCCCGCCCCCGCTTCCGCGTCGTGGAAGGCCGACTGGAATGGTGTCGTGCGACGCCGACCGGATCCACGACCACGCACCGGGTCTTGGCCGACGCGCCGGGGGTGACCGCCCTCAGTGCCGCCGAGGCGATGGGGCGCGTCCCGACCGCGAGCATCTGGAAGTAGCGATATGAGGACTTGACGTCCCGCAGGAACAGCAGACATTCGACAGGGGCGATGTCCGTCCCGGTAAGCAGGTCCACCACGACGATGACTCGCGGTTCGACGGTGTTACGGAACTGCGAGAGCAGCCGGTACGACGATCCGCCTTTGAGCGTCACCTTCTGGCAGAAGCCAGGCCCCTGCCCGAAGACCGCGCGCACCGCGTCGACCACCTCGTCCGCATGCCGGTCGTCGGCCGCGTAGACGACGGTCTTGGGCAGCGACACGTCCCCGGTACCGGGCCTCGCCCGCTCGGGGAACATCGACGGCAGCCCTTCCTTGAACGCCGTCAGCGCGGCGTGTAGCGCCTTGCCGCTCACCCCGGAGCGACCGTGCCCGAGGGGGCCCTCCACGTCGGGGTCGAACTCCTCCTCCAGTATTTCGGCCGCCCGCTCTGGTCGCGTGCGGAGGCTGCCGACACGGTAGATGGTGACGTCCACGGCCCGGCCGTCGGCGACGGCGTCCTCGAAGGTGTAGGAGCTGATGAGATTGCCCTGGAAGACTTCCAGAGACCGGTCCGTCGGGGTGGCCGTCAGGCCGAGCACCGGGGCGTCGAAGTAGTCGAATAGCGCACGCCATCGGGGGGAGACTGACCGGTGGCAGTTGTCGGCGATGACGAGGTCGAAGGACTCGGGGGGCAGATCGGGCCGGTAGCGGACTCCGGACGCCGGATTGTCTCCGCACAGGGCGTTGTGGAGCCGCGGCACGGTGCTAACGACGACTCCGTGGGGTGGCACGGCGTCCGGGCCCAACCGCTCCACCCGGTACGACTCGGTGAACTTCCGGCCGTCGTCGCCGGGGCCAGAGTAGGCCGCGAAGGTCGCCAGCGCCTGGTTCTCGAGCTCCAGCCGGTCGACCAGGAAGAGGATCCGGCGGGCTCGGGCGTGCCGCAGCAGACGGTGGGCTGCGGCGACGGCCGTAACCGTCCGGCCACCCCCAACAGCGATCTGGGCCATGGCCCGGCGCTCGCCCCGGCGCAGCGAGCTCTCGAACGCCCGCACCGCCTCGTACTGCACCGGCCCGAGGGAGTCCCGGGGGTAGCCGTCATCACCGAGGTCCGGAAGACGGTGGCGCACGCGGCCCTGGAATGTTGGCGCCTGGGGGTCGGTCGCGGCTTCGCGCAGCCAGCGGGCGACGGTATCCGGCTGGTGGAAGGTGAAGACCTCCCGGGGGCGCGGCTCGGGGTCGTCCCCATTCCGGAACAGCACCCGGACGCCGTCGGTGGCGTATGTGTAGGGCATCCGCTGCTCTGCAAACGCCGTCGACGGAGTGCCGGCCTCACGGGTCCATGCGATCGCCGCGCGCAGGTCCTCGCGGGGGTGCCACACCTTGACGGTGCCTACTGGCTGGCCGTCGACGCGGAGCACGTAGTCCGGTCCCGCCGCCCAGTCCGGTTGCGCCGTGCCCCTCATCGCGACCCCGCGCACTGGTAGCTCGTCCAGCGGGTCCGAATCATCCCGTACGGTCCATCCCGCCTCGGTCAGCAGCTCCACGACGCGCCACTCTGCCTCCAGGAGGGCCGAACGCGCCTTCAGGGACGCGCTGGTGGACGTCCCGACGGGCGTACGCCGGTCGAAGGTTCGCCGCAGCACGGGGACGTACTCCTCGAGCAGGGCGACCCAGGTGCCCCGGTCGGTCACCGGCTCGCATATGGCCACGTGTCGGCGCGGTGAGCTCGCCGGCATGTCGTCCCACTCGGCAGGCGGAACGAAGGACAGCGCGTCACGCACTCCGGTCCGTAGTCGGAAGTACCAGACGCCCAGCTCGAAGCAGTGGCGTACGAAGCGCTGGGCACGGTACCGGTCATCTGCTCCGGCCTCGCTGTCCGGGGCGGGGTCGCCGGAGCGTCGTAGTTCGGCCAGCACGTGGTGCACCGGGCCGACTGCGGAATCCGAGCCGAGCAGCCGGGCGGACTCCGCAGTCAGCACCTCGGCGAACTGCCGGGCATGGGCGAGGGACCGTTTCGGGCGGTCGTGCGCGACGGCCTCAGCACCCGCGCCGTACAGCAGTAGGAGGGGCTCCAGCGGCAGCAGAAAGCCGAAGTTTGCGGAAGCGGCGGCCAGCTCCGCCAGGGCTTCCTCGGCAGCCACTTGGTGCACTCGGCCCACGTTCCCTTCGCTCTTCGTCAGCGTCACCGGCGACCGTGGCACGGTGTTGATCAAGCACCCCAAATCTATCGCCTCAGGTTCGACTTTGGGTCCGACCTGAGGGAACCTCCAAGTGGCGTCGTCGATGTTGTCCTAGAAGGTGACCAGACAGCAGGGACGAGGCTTACTTGGGCAAGCTTGCCACCCGCGGCCTGGTCGTCGTGGTCGGTCGGCCGGACCCCATCGGCGTCTGGGGGAAGCCGTGCCGGCGTGTGAATTCGTCAGTCGAGCGGAGCCTGGTGTCGCACTGCCGAGCAACTCGTGAGCGCCGGGGGCGTCTCCTTGGGGTGTGGGGGATTCTCGACGCCGAACAGCAACTGCCCGCGGAGGCGGACGCCAGTTGGGTGTGAGATGTGGCGGCGTTGCTGCGGCTGCCTTTGAAGGCGATCGGGATGGCCAACGACGCCTCGCTGGGCTTTCAGAGAGCGAGTGGTGTCCCGCTGCATGACTCCGGCGGGGGTCGAAGCCGAACGCTGCTCGGTATGAGCGCCGTACCGAGCAGCGTGTCTGGCGCGGCGCTGGGCTCAGGCGGCGTCGCTTGCGACGGACGGATTCCTTCGCGGGCCGAACACGGTGTCGAAGGGGCGGCAGAGCGTCGTAGGTACGAGCAGGTACGGCGCGCCCGAGCCTGTTCGGACCGAGCGGGGGCCGGTCTGTCCTGCGGTGAGGGCGTCGTACGGGGTGAGGACGTCGAGGTTGTCGAACACGTAGTAGAGGGGCAGCCTGGTCCACGCGACGAGCTGGAGGTGCGCGTCGACCGCGGCGCTCTCGATCGCGTGGCGGTGCGTCGCCCGACTGGTCATGCTGCTCTTGCAGTCGATCAATGCGACGCGGCCCTCTTTAGCGGCAAGGAGGTCGGGCGTCCACCGAAGAGAGCTGTCGGTCTGTCGGAGTGCGGCTTGAACGGGCTGGGTGAGGACTCCTTGCCCCCACGGGTTGACCGCCCATCCGCGCGCGGTCAGTTCCTGGGCGATGCGCTGCTCGTGGGCGTCCCCCACGGCTTTCCTCTGCTGAAAGCTCGGCATGACGTGAAGTGTTGCGTAGCACGCTCCCGTCAAAACGAGAGGCAGACGCAGACCGGCCAGGCGGAACGCCGCAGAAGCCGTCTCACTGCGTCCGGCTGTGTCCGCCTGCGTCCGGCTGTGTCTCACTGCGTCCGGACAATAATGGCCGGAAGCCATCCACGTTTGGCCCTCTTCGCTCGCAGAGCTGTTGGCGCCCGGCAGGGCGCCCGTTGGCCCGTGTATCCACGCGTTAGCCGTTCGAAGGCTTGGGGGAGCCGTCCGGCTCCCCCAAGGCCTGACAGCAGTGGTGATCAGCGGAGGCGGAGGCGGCGCAGGGCCATGACGGTGCCGTCGGGGTGGATGGAGACGGGGCCGCGCCACTTGGCGTCCCAGGGGTCGGTGGGCCAGGAGTCGCGGAGGGCGTTGGTCTCGTGGCGGTACTGGTCGACCCTGCCGTCCCGGAGGTGGTCGAAGAGGTTCTCCGCCAGACCGGAGAAGGCCTCCACCCGGACGCCGTTGAGGCGGAAGACATGATCGGTGCCCACGAACTTCCTGCCGTGGATGGTGTGGGTGACGTCTTGGACGATGCCGGTGCCGGCGTGGGTGAACGTCTCGAAGTGGCCTTTGCCCTGGCGCTTGGTGAGGTACCGGGCGGTGGGCTCGCCACCTCCGGTGAAGGCCATCAGGCCGGCGGCATCCGCCTGGGCGAGGACTCGGCCGAACCAGCCGCACTCCTCGGGACGCACGTGGTAGCCGACCGGTGGTTCCTCGTTCGGATTGGTCGGGGCGTCGATGCCGGGCCGGATGCTGCGGTCCTCGACGGGAGGGTCGAGATAGAGGTCCTTCGCATCTGCCAGGGTGCCGTCGCCTGGGGCGTGGAGCAGGTAGAGCGTGATGCTCTCGCTCTTTTTGGGGAGCGTGGTGCCGAAGACGAAGGCCGGTGTCTCGTTGTACGCGCCGATGTGGATGCCTTCCACGTCGGCGGAGGCGGTGGCCAGCTGCTTGTGGACCTGGGCGGCGTTGCCGTGCGTGCCCTTGCAGGTGACCGGCATGACCCGGGACGGCTCGCCCGGCTTCCACACCTCCAGGAAGAAGCCCGGCCGGCGCGGGGCACTGCTGCGTCCCGCCTCCCTGCCGGTCAGCTCCCAGCCGGCCCGCATGGCTATCTCGGCGTCGATGACCGAGACCGAGTGATCCGGGTACTGAGCGGCGAGTACGCGCCGGGCGAGGGCCAGGGCGAAACCGATGCCGAGCTCGCCCGACTGTGTGGCCGCGTAGTGGCGCCTGGGGTTACGGCCCTCGCTGGACAGTGCCATGTAGCGCCCGTCGTTGCCGGTGAGGGCCTGGCAGTACTTCAGGCTGGCCCAGTGCTCGGCAAGTCCTCGCCCTGCGCCTTGGCGGGCGAGGACGTTGGCCCGGCCCAGGGCGTGGAGTACGTCCCATGGAGTCAGTTGGAGCGACAGACCGAGTGACTTCACGGGCAGCGGCCGAAGCTCTGGTTTGCGGCGCAGAGGGGCCTGGTTCTTCTCCCGCTTGGCCTTGTCGTCCGCGGTCGCAGCCTTGGCAACACTGCCCGCGAGGTCCGATGTCGAGTGAACGGCCACGTTCCACGGCTGCGCGAGATCCCTCAGCACGTCTGCTCGCTTCAAGCTGCTTCCCCCTACGTTCGTACGGGTGGTACAGGCCGGTGTCGCAAGTTACGTGGGGGAGCAGGGGCGCATGAAGGGCGTAAGCGCGCACATCGTCGGCGTCGGCCCCACCTTGGTACGGGGGCCAGCCAGTCAGGCGTTGACCTGCGCCATGCCGGCGTCCGTGCTGCTGTCGCTCATGGCGTCGAGGCAGCGCTCGGCGTCCAGGGCCGCTGCGCAGCTCGAACCGGCTGCGGTGATGGCTTTGGCGGTGGGTGTGGTCGACGACGTCGCCGGCGGCGAAGACGCCAGGGGCGTTCGTACGGGTTGAGGGGGAGGCAGGCACAGGAACCGGTCCTGCAGGCCTTGGCGGTCGGCCGCTGGGGGATCGGCACGTCTGAGTGTCGTGCCGTCAGGTAAGTCAGCATCTGATCAGCATCAGTCCCCCACGTTCCGGAGAGTCTGGCCGACGCGAAGCCCGGTCCGGCAGCGTCACGACGGCCTGATGCCCACGGCAGTGCAGGCCAGAAGCCTTCTCGTCCGAGGGGGTGGATTTTCCTTTAGATCTCCGACCCGACGCCTCCCGGTGTAGAGTGCAGAACGCCCTTGACCTGCAGAAAGCTGGCAGGGAGCCGTCTTCTAGGAGCTCAAATTGCTGCGCACCATGATCAAGTCCAAGATCCATCGCGCCACGGTGACCCAGGCCGACCTGCACTACGTGGGATCCGTCACCATCGACGCGGACCTGCTCGACGCCGCCGATCTGCTGCCCGGCGAACTCGTCCACATCGTCGACGTCACCAACGGCGCCCGCCTGGAGACGTACACGATCGCGGGCGAGCGCGGGAGCGGGGTCATCGGCATCAACGGCGCCGCAGCGCACCTCGTCCACCCCGGCGATAAGGTGATCATCATCAGCTACGCCCAGGTCGAGGACGCCGAGGCGCGGGCGCTGCGGCCCCGGGTCGTCCATGTCGACGGAGCCAACCGCATGGTCGCCCTCGGTGACGATCCGGCCGAGGGCGTGCCGGGGGACCCGGAGAGCGTGCGGAGCCCGTTGAGCCTCTGAGCGGGGCTCCGCCTCCTCGACGGGAGCCGGCACCAACTGCGTCTCGCGTACCGCGAGGGCGAGGAGAGTCGATGAGCGTCGAGATCCGTGACGATCGGGGCCGGGGGGTGCTCGAAGCGTTCGACGCCGACGGTGCGGCCCTCGGGCAGATCGTGTACTTCACGCTGGACGAGCCCGGAGCCGTGCCGGAGGTCGCGCCGGAAGCCGCGCCGGAAGCGGCCCCCGTGCCGGTGGCCGTGGCCGCGCTCGTGCCGGTGCACACGGAGGTGGCGGCCGCGCACCAGGGCGAGGGCATCGCGGGGGCGCTCGCCGGGGAGCTGTACGCCATCGCCGGGCGGGAGGGCCTCGCGGTCGTGCCGCTGTGTCCGTACGTCGTGAAGTGGGCCGAGCGCCATCCCGAGCAGGCGCCGGCCGCCTCCGACGATCTGACGCGGGCCGCGCTGGACAAGGTCCGGACGGATCCCTCGGCGTGGTGACCCTGGGGCTGCTGCATACGTCGTCCGCTCACGTTCCCGTCTTCGACGGGCTGCGGGATGCGCACCACCCGGGCCTTGAGCTGCGGCATCACGTGGTGGAGTCGCTGCTTGAGCGGGCCCGGTCGGAAGGGCCGGAGGCGGTCGCGCCGGACGTGCGGACCGCTCTGCTGCGGGCCGCCGGGGAGGGAGCCGAGGCCGTGCTGTGCACCTGCTCCACCATTGGCGGCGTCGCCGAGGCGATGGGGCCGGAAGTGGGCGTTCCGGTGCTGCGGGTCGACCGGCCCATGGCCGCCGCGGCCGTCGCCGCCGGGCCCCGGGTCGTGGTGCTTGCCACCGTCGAGTCCACGCTGGGGCCGACCGCGGCGCTGGTCGAGGACGAGGCGCGCAGGGCCGGGCGGGAGGCCGAGGTGCGGTCCGTCGTGGTGTCCGGGGC